>NZ_JBQENM010000028.1:0-80202 GCF_052044795.1 Ensifer sp. 22521 | reverse complement strand
CGCTGTCCGGCACGGACGCCGCGCTGTTCGACATCGACGCCGCGACCGGTGTTGTCACCTTCAAGGCGGCGCCCGACTTCGAGGCACCGGCCGACGCCGATGGCGACAATGTCTACGATATCGTCGTCACGGCCTCCGACGGCACGCTCGCCACTGACCGGGCGGTCGCCATCACGGTCACCAACGTCAACGACAATGCCCCGGTGTTCTCGTCTGGAGCGACGGCAAGCTTCGCCGAAAACGGGACCGGCGTCGTCTATGATGCCGACGCCAGCGATGCCGACAATCTCGGCGCCCTGAGCTATTCGCTGTCCGGCACGGACTCCGCGCTGTTCGATATCGACGCCGCGACCGGTGTTGTCACCTTCAAGGCGGCGCCCGACTTCGAGACACCGGCCGACGTCGATGGCGACAATGTCTACGACATCGTCGTTACCGCCTCCGACGTCACGCTCACTACCGATCGGGCCGTTGCCATCACGGTCACCAACCAGAACGAGAACGGATCACCTTCGATCACCTCGAATGGCGGTGCTGAAACGGTACAGATCTCGGTGCCTGAGAACACCACGGCAGTAACTACCATAACGGCGACCGATCCGGACGCCGGCGACACGCTGACCTACACTGTCGTCGCGGGGGCGGACTACGCTCTGTTCCAGATCGACGCACTCACCGGAGTGTTGAGGTTCAAGGCCGCTCCCGATTACGAGATGCCGGCTGATCAGAATGGAGACAACGTATATGAGGTCGTCGTTCAGGTTTCGGACGGCGCGCTTCATGACAGCCAGGCGATTTCGGTGGCAGTAACTGATGTTAGTGGCGTGACAGTCTCGGGGAGTGCGAGCAAGGGCGATGCCCTTACTGGAACCGGGGAGGGCGACACGCTCAATGGCCTTGGTGGCAATGATACGCTCTCTGGATTGGCCGGAAATGACCTTCTCGACGGGGGAGCAGGTAAGGACACGCTTGTTGGCGGCACTGGCAACGACACGTTCGTCGTGGATAACACGGGTGACGTTGTATCCGAGAACCCAAATGAAGGAGTTGACACCATTCGATCGAGCATAACCTACACGCTTGGAGCATATGTCGAAAACCTGCAATTGACAGGTTCGACGAACATCAATGGTACTGGGAATGAACTCGATAACGTGATTGTCGGTAACAGCGGCAACAATGCCCTCTTCGGGATGGCGGGCGCCGATGTTCTCGATGGTCAGGAAGGTATTGATACCGCATCCTACGTCGCTTCGTCATCTGCGGTGAATGTAAGCCTGGCCGCCGGAACAGCCATTGGCGGCGATGCGCAAGGAGATTCGCTGATCAGTATTGAGAACCTGATTGGCTCGGCGTTTGATGATGTCCTGGAGGGTAATTCCGGCGACAACCAACTTACCGGCGGAGCGGGTCTAGACACCATTACATATCAGCACGCCGTAAGCGGGGTTACGATCAATTTAGCCGCAACGGTGGCCCAAAACACCGTCGGTGCTGGCATGGATACGCTCTTCTCCTTTGAAAACCTCACGGGCTCGGCTCTCTCCGATCAGCTTGCCGGAAACGCGGGTTCAAACGTTCTGAACGGCCTGGACGGGGATGACGTCCTGATCGGAGGTGGCGGAGGAGATACGCTTTTCGGTGGCTCCGGGCGGGATAGGTTCGTGTTGAATGAGGTGGCCGACAGTCTGTCCAGTGCGTCGGACATAATTCGGGACTTTCTGCATGGCGTTGACCAGATCGACCTCAGACTGATCGATGCTAATATCTCAGGTAAGGCGAAAGGAGATCAGGCGTTTGCTTTCGCAGGTCAAAACGCCGGCGTTGTTGCAAATAGTGTCACCTGGCATGAAACGACCATAGACGGCTCGTCCTTCACAACTATTCAGGCAGATGTTGACGGTAAAGGGGGAGCCGATCTCGTCATTCAGCTTACTGGAACAGGCTTGAATCTCACGGCGTCCGACTTTTGGCTATAGAGGCCCACGCCGCGGAGAATGCCGTCAAGCGGCTGTCAGCCCCTCGCACCGACGAAGGCGGCTGCCATCCCGAATGCATCGCAGGGTACAAGTCTGCGCATTATCTGTTGAAGATCGCGCCGATGACCCGCAGTAGGTGGCGGGTTCACCTCAGGGCCAGAAGCTATTGGAGAAGGGTAGATTTGCAGCGGTCGTTGTCGCGTCACTTGCCTTGCTCGCATGTCCGGCCATTGCAACGAAAGATAATTAGAAAGGACTAATATTTAAGGCAACCATCCCGTGATAAAGATGTGCATGCGAACTTAAAGGCGAGTGGCGCCTCCGATCCTCTCGGGGAATTCTCGATTGATCTATTTCAGGCTCTGAGACTGTGGGCCGACGCTGTCGACTGCCCGAGATCAAAGTGGCCTGATTGAACAGAATATTGATTGTGGAGCTATGCGTTTGTGGAGTTAACAGCCGGTGGCAGAATTTGCAGCAGCATCGAACCGCAGGAATACCGATCCCGCCTCTCCCCTGCGTGATTGCCGTAGCGCCTTCATTGGCGTCGGTATCGCCAGTGCCTTTATCAACATTCTCTATCTCACGGGCTCGTTCTTCATGCTCGAAGTCTATGACAGGGTTCTGCCGAGTCGAAGCATTCCCTCGCTGATCGCGCTGAGCCTCCTCGCGTTGCTGCTCTACAGCTTCCAGGGCGCGTTCGAACTTATCCGCGGCCGAATGTTAGTGCGCGTTGCGGAGGTCCTCGACGAGACAATGAGCGGGCGCATACACCGAGCCCTCGTCAAAGCGCCGTTGATGCTCGAGATGCGTGGAGACGGTCTTCAGGCGCTACGTGATTTCGATCAGGTCCGTTTGTTCCTTTCGAGCTCCGGTCCAGCCGCATTCTTCGACCTACCGTGGTTGCCGTTCTACGTCGCCATCTGCTTCCTGTTCCACCCCATTATCGGCCTTGTTGCAATCGGTGGCGTGCTGGTCCTGACAGTGCTCACCTATCTCACCGAGCGCGGCTCGCAAGTGCCCGCCAAGAAGGCGTTCGAGGCAGGTGGGTTGCGCAATTCGCTCGCCCAGGCATCGCAGCGCAATGCCGAGGTGGTCCAAGCCATGGGTATGTCGGCACGCCTGACGGCGCTTTGGGAGAGCCGCAATGCCGTCTTCCGGGAAGGGAACCGGCGCACGTCCGACGTTGGCAACGGCTATGGCGCGCTGTCGAAGGTTTTCCGCATGGTGCTGCAGTCTGGCGTGCTCGGCGCAGGTGCGATACTTGTTATCGAAGGGCAGGCATCGCCCGGCATCATAATCGCCGGCTCAATTCTGACGGCGCGGGCGTTTGCTCCAGTGGAGCTTGCGATCGGAAACTGGCGCAGCCTCGTCGCCGCGCGGCAGAGCTGGAAGCGACTGAGGGAACTTCTCAGGGCATTGCCGGAAACCCAACCGCCGCTGCCGCTACCGGCTCCGCGTGAAAGTCTGAGCGTTGAGGGGCTGGCGAGCGGTCCGCCGGCACCAAAGCACATAGTGTTCACGGATATGAACTTCACCATCCACGCTGGCAGTGCGCTTGGTATCATCGGCCCCAGCGCATCAGGAAAATCATCGCTCGCGCGCGCCATCCTCGGCGTCTGGCCCGTCTATCGCGGCTCCGTGCGGCTAGACGGCGCAGGCCTCGACCAATGGGACCCAGAGGCGCTCGGCAAATATGTCGGCTATTTACCACAGGACGTCGAGCTTTTCGCTGGAACTGTGGCGCAGAACATCTGCCGTTTCGCCGAGGATATGGCCTCCGAGCTTATCGTCGCCGCCGCCAAGGCGGCGGGTGTGAACGACCTGATACTCAGGCTCCCAAGCGGCTATGACACCGAAATCGGCGAGGGAGGCATGTCACTTTCGGCCGGCCAGCGCCAGCGCGTTGCGCTTGCGAGGGCCCTTTATGACGACCCCTTCCTCGTTGTCCTCGATGAACCCAATTCGAATCTCGATGCAGAGGGCGAGCAGGCGCTGAGTAATGCGATCAAGAACGTGCGTGCGCGCGGCGGCATCGTCGTCGTAATCGCCCACCGCCCGAGTGCCCTGGCTAACGTGGATTTGGTATTAGTGATGAGCGAGGGACGCATGCAGACCTTCGGCTCGAAGGACGACGTGTTGGGTAACGTGCTCCGCCCGCAGCAGATAACGGCGCCCCCGCAGCTAAGATCGTCACAGAGGGCGAGGAGCCGAGGCAATGAGCGGCAGCATTAGACAGGCGCAAAGTGCACATCGTTCGCTTTCGCGACATATGATCGGAGTATCGGTGCTTACACTCGCGCTTGTGGCTGGTGTCGGCGGTTGGGCCGCGACGACGAAACTTTCAAGCGCGGTCGTAGCAGCTGGTGTCGTCGTGGTCGACGACAACGTTAAGAAAGTCCAGCACCTAACCGGGGGGATCGTCGGCGAACTGCTGGTCAAGGAAGGCGACCGCGTCAAGGCAGGGCAGGTCTTGCTACGTTTGGACGGTACGACGGTCCGAGCGAATCTCGCGATTATCGAAAGCACACTCGCGCAGCTCTATGCCCGCCGCGCCCGCCTCCAGGCCGAACGCATCGGTGCGACAACCATCGATACCGCCGACGAAGGTAGATTCATCCCCGGCCAGGCCGCATTGAAGCTCATCGACGGTGAGCACAAGCTCTTTGAAAGCCGCCGCGCAGCGCTCATCAGCATGAAGGGGCAGCTGGCGTCGCGAAAGGAGCAGCTCGCGGACGAAATCAAAGGACTAACGGTACAACTGAAGGCAATCGAGGAGGCGTTAAAGCTGATTGCAGAGGAACTTTCGGGCGTCGATTTCCTCTATAATCGGGGCTTGGTGCCGATGCAGCGGGTGACAACTCTGAAACGCCAGCGTACTGAACTCGAGGGCGAGCGCGGGCGGCACATTGCGGCCAGGGCCCAGGCCCGCGGCAGGCAGAGCGAGGTCGACCTGCAGATTTTGCAACTTGATGAAGATCGACGCGCCGAAGTCTCCAAAGAACTTGCGGATGTCGAAGTGAAGGTCACCGAGTTTGAGGAGCGCCGAACCGCTGCGGCCGACCAGTTGCGACGGCTTGACATTACTGCTCCCCTGCCAGGGCGCATCTACCAACTTGTGGTCCACACCATCAACGGCGTCGTCAACGCTGGCGAGACGCTGATGCTTGTTGTTCCGGATGCTGGCGATCTTACCGTCGAGGCCCGGGTGGCGACCCGCGACATCGATCAGATCCGTGTTGGCCAGGTAGTAGACGTCCGTTTCAGTGCCTTCAATCAGCGCACCACACCCGAAGTCGAAGCGGAGGTCATGACCGTCGCTCCTGATCTCGTGACGGACGAGCGGACCGGTGCTAGCTACTATCCACTCAGAATTCGCCCCAAGCTAGAAAGTCTCGCCAAACTCAAGGGCCTTTCCCTCTATCCCGGTATGCCGGCCGAGGTATTCATCAAGATCGCCGACCGCACGGTCATGTCCTACCTTACCAAGCCCCTAACCGATCAGATGCGGCATGCGTTCCGCGAGGATTGAGATCGTTAACTCGAAGGTAGCGAGTGAGCGTGGGCCTTGCGAAACGAAGCGTCTTCGGTGTCCAGGCGCAAACGTCGTTGCCTCAATGAATGCGCGACCGGACTTTCCCAGCAGCTTCGCCGCGTCGCATGCAGTCCCATCCGGCAACGACAAACCAAGTCCTTGATCTGCGATCGCGCTGATTGCGTGTGAAGGGGTGAAATCACCATTGACGCACTCGTCGCTCCATAAGCCGCAGGTGACGAAGCTACTCGATCGATTGAAATTTCTCTTTTTGGTCAATCACTTCAGTGAATTTTAATTTCGCAACGGTAGGCAATCATTGCAGCCACGAATATTGTTTCGGATTGTCGCCGCCCATGGATACAAACAACATCATCGTATATTTGCCGCCTGTGATGCTTGGCGTGGTCGCATTCGCCTTTCTTTTACTTTGGCACCTCAAAATATCGACGTCATGGCAGTGGAGCGCAGCGTTCGCGCAAGCGGGACTAGGGTTTGCGCTCGTGCCATTTCCCGTGTCTCCGACATTCGACATCTTCGTAGCTGGCTTGCTCTACATCGGAGCGGCCTATTGCTATGGCAGCGCCATACTTCTCCATTTCGGTGCGCCGATGCAAAGGAGTGTACGGAGGTTGTTCGTCGGCGGTTACATCGTGGTCCACACCATCGTTGTTCTCATCTTCGAAAGCCTCAAGGCGGAACTGTTCCTGACCGATGTCGCCTTTGCCTGTCTTTTGGGGTTTGCATTGTTCAAAGTAGTAACGAAGGCAACCAACCTCGCCGATCGAGCCATGATCGTTTCGGGCGTGCTTTTGGTGCTCGACACGTTGACCCGCACCGTCGTTTTCACCTTCTTCATACGAACCAGCGACCAAATGGCGGATTTTTCGGCATCGGACTACAACCTGGCTGTCACGGTCACGACCATCACGATCGGGCTGTCGTTTCCGTTCACAGCGCTGGGGGCCATGGCATCGGCGACTATACGAAGACATCGCGAGGCTTCCGAGAGAGACCCATTGACAGGACTCCTCAACCGACGTGGCTTCGAGCTAGCCGTACACCGCGCGACGAAAGACACTGTGACTCGCGGCGCGGTCATTGTCTGCGACATAGACCACTTCAAACAGGTGAATGATGGTTATGGGCACGCTGCAGGCGACAACGTCATTGCCGAACTCGCGGCTGAACTTCAGCGACATCTTGGTTCGCGCACGGTCACCGCCCGATTTGGCGGAGAAGAGTTCGTGGCCTTCTTGCCGCACGCCTCGCTCGCAGAAGCTTCTGTTCTCGCGCATTCCGTCCGCATTCGCTTTGCCGGAAGAGATTGGCGTCCGGCCGGCATTGACCGGCAGATTACGGTGAGCATCGCCGATGGCGAAGTTTCCGAAGCTGCCGCAATTGAGCGCGCCGACCGTGCACTTTACGCTGCCAAAACCGCGGGTCGCAATCGCGTGGTTCTGGCCGAGGGTGAGAGTGATTGCATCGAAGCGGTCGCTATGAATGCGATCAGAACGCCCTCAAGCGTCGCCCTCGATCCGTTCGGGGGCTCCCGAGTGTCGATTGCGTGAAGTACGCTTTTGCGCTTACCGGCCCTCCGGAGGAATGACAAGGTCGAGGGATATCACGTCGAAATGGACGGCCGATCCGCGTATTCGCGAATGGCGGACATGGTCTATGCGGGAAGAACCGAACATGAAGATGTTCGGATGCAAGAGAAGACGGCGGCCGCCGCGATCGTGTTTCGCTAGCCTCTTTCGCGATGACACGGAACGCCCGCCTGATAACCCTCGAAACTTTTGCCCGCACACCCGTTGAGCGCAGGCTTCAACATTCCGTCCTGATTCATTGATTGTTCCCGCTTTGTGCCTTTAAGATCGCATAATGTATCGACTGGAATGTACGGTACTGGGCAGCTTCGCTCATGCTGTTCTATCGATTTCCGGGATCAACTCCAGTTCGCCATGCAGCGCTATTTCCTCTGTCTTGAGGTTGAAGCTGGTCTGCATGTTCATCCAAAATTCCGGCGTCGTGCGGAAATACTTGGCGAGGCGCAGAGCGGTATCCGTGGTTATCGGCGTCTGCTCCGCCGCTATACGTTCGATGCGGGTGCGAGGGACATTGAGCTTCTTCGCCAGTGCACCGGCGCTCATCTTCAGGGGGAGTAGATACTCCTCGCGGAGGATTTCGCCCGGATGGATCGACGGAAGGATATGAGTCATCTCAAGCTCCCTGTCTGCCACGTTTGGCCTTCAATGGTAGTCAACTATTTCAACGTCCTCGATTCCGGCATTTGGCCATATGAAACATATGCGCCACTGGTCATTGATCCGGATCGAATGTTGGCCTTCTCTCTTGCCCTTAAGGGCTTCTAACCGATTGCCCGGAGGAGAACGCAAGTCCTCGAGAAGCACTTTAGAACGTGCGATTAGGGGAGGCAGCTTACAGTTCGATTTGACACTTCATATGCCTGGAAGCCTGATGGAGCCGGCCCCGCAACGCCAATGGGTGAATGGGCCGACTTGGAGGAAAGGTCAATGAAGAACGTAGCGACAATCGGATTAGACATCGCAAAAGAAGTTTTTCAGGTTCATGGCGCCGATGCCGATGGTGCGCCACTGTTCAATCGGAAGCTTCGACGGGCGGAACTCTTGGAGTTTTTCGGGAAGTTACCACCGTGCGTGGTCGGTATTGAGGCCTGCAGCACCTCACATGATTGGGCGCGGCGCATCGCCCAGTTCGGTCATGAGGTGCGCTTGATCCATCCCATTTATGTGAAGCCATTTGTAAAGCGTGGCAAGACTGATGCCGCCGACGCTGAAGCAATTAACGAAGCTCTGACGCGCAAGGCCATGCGGTTCGTTCCTGTCAAATCCATGGAACAGCAAGCGTCCGCGATGGTGTTTCGAGCACGTGCAATGTTCGTCCGGCAAAGGACTCAGGCGGTGAATGCTCTGCGTGGCCACTTAGCTGAGCTGGGGATCGCGACGGGGCGGGGGATGGCAAATGTCCGAGCGCTCACCAAACTTGTTGGCAATGGGAGCGAGGATGGATTGCCTGCTGCAGCCCGTTTTGCAATGTCCGAGATCGCCGACCAGATCGAATTTTTGCAGCAGCGTATCGCTAAACTGGATCACGAGATCCTCGTTCGAGCGCGGGACGACGGTGTAACCAAACGACTAATGACGGTTCCGGGGATTGGAGCGATAACCGCGCTTGCCATCAAATCGCTAGTCCACGATCCCGATAGTTTCAAATCCGCACGCCACTTTGCCGCGTGGATTGGCCTGACCCCGAAGAGTCATTCGAGCGGGGCAAGCCAGACCTTGGTCGGTATTTCAAAGATGGGGAACAGCCAGTTGAGAACCTTGCTTGTTACTGGCGCTATGTCGGTTCTCATGCATCTCAAAGCCGACGATAAGACAGAACCGTGGCTCAGCAGGCTCAAGAACCGGCGTCCTTTCAAAGTCGCGGCCGTCGCGCTGGCCAACAAGACTGCACGCATTGTCTGGGCCTTGTTGACAAAGGGCGGGATCTACAGAGAACGGCGGGTCATTCCCACATTGGTCGCCACGACCTCCGCATAGACGGTCTTACGAAACGTTTTACCAGAACCGGCATAGGTGAGATGCTGACCTGACTCCTTGTCTTCGAGACGACACAGAAGAGCACGGAATACCGGAAGGGCGCTAGTGTATCATAATACGCATAATTGTTGGGCCGTTGCTCGGCGAGGCGAACATTGGTGGGGTGGCGAGAACCGCCACGACATACCGTCCTCATGAAAGCAACGTTTTGAACCAGGTAATTAAGGCCAGACATCTCTCCGGACGGGTCGCCTCACTTTCGGGGCGGCCCGCTCTACGGTCCAGTTCGAAAGACTTGCTCCGCCGTGAACGGAGGTGGTGAAGCAGCTCGCGCGTCGCCCGTGAGATGCGTCGCCAACCTGCGCATACGGCGCTTACTCTCATTTTTGTGCGTCTGGTTTTCTAACTCGAAATCTATTATACCTTTTATCAAAAAGGGTATAACCACATGAAAACCATTGACCTGATGTATCAGACGATGCTTGCTGAGCTCGGCCAGCGATCGCTCGACGCGGCATGGACAGCCGACTTTCCACCTGAAGGCCGCTTCACGCCCGTCACGGTAAAGGCGCGTCGATACTGGTATTTCGACATCCCTGATGGGCATGGCGGGAGGACCCGGCGTTACGTCGGCCCCGCAGATGATCCCGAGATTTCGGAGCGCGTCGCAGACTTTCAAGCTCAGAGGGATGATCTCCGCGCTCGGCGCCGCCTGGTTAGCACCCTCACTCGTGAAGGAGGGATGATCGCGCCCGATAAGATGTCAGGCGACGTCGTTGAGGCGTTGGCGAACGGGGGCCTGTTCCGATTGCGTGGCGTGCTGATCGGCACGGTGGCATTCCAATGCTACGCGGGTCTCCTTGGCGTGCGTCTGCCAATGGCCGCAGTCCTGACAGGGGACGCGGACATTGCCCAAGACTACGCCATTAGTCATGAGGTCGAAGACAGCCTACCTCCAATCGTCGATCTGTTGCAATCGGTCGATCCGACCTTCCGGCCCGTCCCGCACCGATCGGGAGCCGCAGCTTCGTCTGCATTTGTCAGCAGCTCCGGATATCGGGTCGAGTTCCTGACTTCGAACAGAGGCAGCGACGACTACATCGATCAACCCGCAAAGATGCCTGCCTTGGGCGGCGCGGGCGCGGATCCACTGCGCTTTCTCGACTTTTTGATCAGGGACCCCATTCGGACGATCCTGCTCCACAAGTCGGGTGTTCCTGTGACAGTCCCAGCCCCAGAGCGCTATGCCGTCCATAAGCTTATTGTCGCGTCGCGTCGCCACACCGATGGCCAGAGCGCGGTCAAGCGAGACAAGGATGTTCGGCAGGCCGCGCTCCTGTTCGAAGCGCTCCAGCAGACACGACGGACGTCCGACCTTGCCCTGGTTTATAACGAAGCATGGGAACGCGGCGCAGGTTGGCAAGAAGGCATCCGTGCCGGGGCAGGAATGCTTACAGCCGACGAAAGAAACCGCCTCAGGGACTGTCTCCAGACAGGAGCCTCGGAAATCGGCGAAGAGGTTACCGTGCCGTTCCAATAGTGGGATGTGACTACGCGACTTGCCATCAACCGCGACCAGCAAGACGCAGGCGGTGAGGCAATGGGCGAATTCGGCCTTCGAGTGAATAGAGGCTTCTGGTATCCTGCTGCGATGCACTAGTTGGATATCTAGCTACATGGAGACGACCGTAAAAATCACGACCCTTTCCAGCCGGGAACTCACCAGGGATATCAGTCGCGCCAAAAAGGCGGCGGAAGCCGGGCCGGTTATAATTACTGACCACGGTAGGCCTCGTTTTGTCCTGATAACCTACGATGAATTCGAGCGATTGAGCGGCAAACGTCGCAACCTTGTCGATGCTCTTGCTATGCTTGGTCTATCGACAGTCGATATCGAGCCGAGCCGCATTACAATCGAGCCGCGCGAAGCGGACCTATCTTGAAACGTTGGGTGGCTTCGAACCGATTGCGGAACGACAAAGATCTGCGACGAAAACTGATGTCAGTCTGGCTGCCTGCTAGGAGCGGAAAGAGCCGGCTCGCTGACGGGCCGGTTCTGTCACAGAACTTGCAATCGGCGAAGGATCGGGTGAAGCATTTTGACCGATCAAGGCCATAACGACCTCAATAGCCTTCGCGTCTCCGCCGTCAACGCCCCGAACCTTCCGGCCCCGTCAGCCGTTCAGTGCGTCCTTAAGCGCCTTGGCCGGAGCGAAGGTCAACTTCTTCGCAGCCGCGACCTTGATGGTCGCACCGGTTGCCGGATTGCGCGCGTCGCGCTCAGGCGTGTCCTTGACCTTGAATTTGCCAAAGCCCGGGATCGATGTTTCGGCGCCGGATGTGGCGGCGGCGGTCACGGCGGCAAAGACCGCCTCGACAACCGCCTTGCTCTGGACCTTGGTCAAGCCATGCTCGGTCGCGATCTTATCTGCAATCTCATTGGTTGTTGTCATTGTTTTCCCCTCATGATGACGCGGGAATTCTCGCCCGACGGGATCCCTTTTGTCATCTGGCGTCCCAGCGAGCAGGGCTAAATCCGGACGATTTCCACAGCGCAATCGTGGCATTTCGTAAAAGTTGTTCCTTCGGCCCTGGGGCTGTGCCTGTTCGCTGGAGGCAGGGGCATTCAACGGTGTCTGGTCATCTGGTGCAGCAGGGTATCGCCCGCCAATTCGAATGACGAGCGTTGAGCAAAGTCGAATTCCCATCCACCACGAGCCACAGCTCGTTGCCCAGGGCACGGACCGTGAGCGGTTTCCGTCTCTCCTGAATGCCTTTCGCCGGTCCTGCCATTATATGAGGCCCGGCACGACGAACACCGACCAGGCAACGATCGGTCCGATGATCGCGATCAGTGCACTGTAGATCAGCAGTTGCCGCAGTACCTGCTCGCGCTCATCGTCCGGCGCGTTGGCGACGACGAGCGCGCCATTGGTGGAGAACGGGCTGGTGTCGACGATGGTCGTCGATATGGCGATTGCTGCCACGACGCCGATGGCGCTGATGTGCCCTTGCAACAGGAACGGAACGGCGAGCGGGATGATGGCGCCGAGCAGCGCGGTCGATGAGGCAAAGGCCGAAACGATGGCGCCGGTGAAGCAAAGCAGCAGCGCCACCAGGAGCGGCATGCCAAGGCTCGATATGCCGCTGGCCACATAATTGACCGTGCCGGCCTTCTCCATGACGCCGACATAGGTGATGATGCCGGCGATCAGAAGCACGGTCGACCAGCTGACCTTGTCGATTGCCGCTTTCTGCGTCTTCGGCGAGATGAGGGCGAGGGCGACGGCTACGGTGATCGCGACCAGACCGACATTGAACTTGAAGACGAGCGCGCCAACGCCGAGCGCCGTCAAACCGATCAAAGTGAAGACCTTTTCCGGGCTCAGGCGCAATGTCTGTAGAGTGTCCGCCGCCGTACCGTAGGCGTGCTCTCTGATCGGCTTGGCAGGCGTGCCGCCATGGCCCCGGATCGACGCCGATACACCCTCGGGATGCAATTCGGGCAGAGGACCGGAGACTGCTGGTTTCTGCTTCATGACGCGCGCGCCGCCGAAGACGAAGAAGACCAGCACGGCTATCGCCAGGTTGAAGAAGAAGCTGGACAGGAACAGCGATGTCGGCGCGAAGGGCAGGCCGGCCTTGACGACAATCTGGTTGGTGATGCCGCCATAGACACTGATCGGCGAGAAGCCGCCGGCCTGCGCGCCGTGGATGACCATCAGTCCCATCATCACCGGATGGATGCGGTATTGCACGGCAAAGCTGAGCGCAACAGGGGCGAGGATCGCCACAGCCGCCGGGCCGAGTGCGCCAAAACCGGTGATGATGGCGGCAACGACGAACATCACCCAGGGGATCCAGGCGACATGTCCGCGCACCAGCCGCACGGCGCATTCGACGAGCCAGTCGATGGTGCCGTTAATCTGCGCGATGGCGAAGAGGTAAGTGACGGCGACAAGCGTCAGGAACAGGTCGCTTGGGAAGCCGGCGAAAATGTCATTGGCCTTCATGCCGATGATCAGCGAGCCGAGCAGGAAGGTGCAGCCGAATGCCAGCGCACCCATGTTGATCGGTTGGACCGTCGCGATGACGAACATGGCGATAAGCAGCAGTATGGATAGGATTTCGATACCCATGATTCCCCTCCCTCCGACGCGTCGAGCGCCGGCAGCTAGTGTTCTTCAAGATTGGATTGTTCCCCGCGCCTTCCTCCCAGAGGGCGCAGGGACGGATCACGTCGTTATGTGTAAAGGTCGGCGTATTTCTGCCGCAGGACGTTCTTCTGGACCTTGCCCATGGTGTTGCGCGGCAGATCCTCGGTGAAGATGATGCGCTTGGGTTGCTTGTAGCGGGCGAGCCGGTCCTGGAGCGCGCCCAGGATCGCCTTTTCATCGAGCGTCGCGTCGGGCTTGCAAACGACGATGGCGGTGACGCCCTCGCCGAAATCGGGATGCGGAACGCCGATGACCGCGCTCTCGGCGACCCCCTCAAGCTGGTCGATCTCGCCTTCGACCTCCTTGGGATAGATGTTGTATCCGCCCGAAATCACCAGGTCCTTGCTGCGGCCGACGATGTGGACATAGCCTTGCCCGTCGATCTTACCGAGGTCGCCGCTGATGAAGAACCCGTCGGCGGTGAATTCCGCGGCCGTCTTCTCCGGCATGCGCCAATAGCCCTTGAAGACGTTCGGTCCCTTGATTTCGATCATGCCGGTTTCTCCCGGCGCAACCTCGCTGCCGGTCGCCGAATCGGTGACGCGCACCGTCACGCCGGGCAGCGGAAAGCCGACCGTTCCGGCAATCCGATCTCCATCATACGGGTTCGACGTGTTCATGTTGGTTTCGGTCATGCCGTAGCGTTCCAGGATCGCAAGACCGGTGCGCTTCCTGAATTCCACATGCGTTTCGGCGAGCAGCGGCGCCGAACCGGAGATGAAAAGGCGCATGTTCGCGACGGCCTGCCGGTCGAGGCGCGGGCTCTGCAGCAGGCGCACGTAAAAGGTCGGGACGCCCATCAGGAGAGTCGCCTGCACCATCAACGACACGACCTCGTCCGGGTCAAATTTCGGTAGCAGGAACATCGAGGCGCCGGCAAGCAATGTGACGTTGGTGGCGACGAACAGGCCATGGGTGTGGAAGATCGGCAAGGCATGGATCAACCGATCGTCAGCCGTGACGCGCCAGTAGTCGCGCAAGGTCAGGGCGTTCGAGAGCAGGTTGCCGTGGGTGAGCATCGCCCCCTTGGAACGTCCGGTCGTTCCCGACGTATAGAGGATCGCTGCCAGATCGTCGGCCGTGCGCGAAGCATCGACGAAGTCGGCTTGTTCGTCTCTCGCGAGATCGAGAAGCGAGCCGGTACCATCGGCGTCAAGGGTTTCGACAATCGCACCGTGAGGCTCGGCGATCGTTGAGACGCCTTCTCGGGCACTCGAGGACACGACAACCAGCCGCGGTTCGGCGTCGCTGATGAAATAGTCGAGCTCGGCAAGCGTATAGGCGGTATTGAGCGGCAGATAAACCGCGCCTGAGCGAAGGCACGCGAGATAGAGGATCAAGGCCTCGGAACTCTTGTCGATCTGCACGGCAACCCGGTCGCCTGGGCGGATGCCGAGCGTATCCATCGCGCTTGCGATGCGGCCCGACAGATCGAGCGCATCCTTATAGGTCCAGGTACGGCCGCCGTTCACCCGAATGAATGGCGCGTCACCCGATGCAGCGGCCCTTATGGCGTCGAAAAGATGGTTGCTCACGTTCGCCTCCTCCGATCCTTGAATTCACCATTTGCGCGAACGGCTGACAGCCTTGCTGGCGACAGTGCCGCGGCGGCCTTCGCCGTTCTGATTGAGCAAGCCCTTGACCGCCGGTGAGGCAACCACTTCGCCGCGCTGCGCCAGGGCCTCGTGGTTGGCGACGATGTCATCGAGCTGATAGAGATAGTTGACCATAAGGCCATGCGCCTGCTGCATCGCCTTGGCCGAGCGGTCGCCGAGAAAGTTCAGCCTCTCCAGTCGGGCGCCGTTGCCGAGATGAAACCGCGCCACCGGGTCGATCGGGCGACCCTCCGGTGTCCGTTCCATAAGGAAATAGCGCGCCGCAAGCGGCAACAGCACGCGCTCCACCTCGACCGCCATGTTCTCGTCATCAGTCCATTTCGGGTCATCGAGCAGCGTCAGAGCCCTGCAATCCGCAGCCGACAGCTCACTTGCGGCGTCGCGGGACTTGAGCCATCGGGCAAAGCCTGGAACGGGCGAGAGCGTGACGAATTTCTTCAGCGATGGCAGGTCCTTGCGCAGGTCTTCCACCACTTGCTTGATCAGGAAATTGCCGAAGGAAATCCCGCGCAAACCGTCCTGGCAATTGGAGATCGAATAGAAGACGGCGGTGGTCGCCTCGTCGGCGTTGATTTGCTCGCGGCCCTCGTCGAGAACGTCGCCAATAGCACTCGGCATCCATCGCGTGAGCGCCACTTCGACGAAGACAAGCGGTTCGTCCGTGAGCCTTGGATGGAAGAAGGCGAAGCAGCGGCGGTCGGCGGGGGCCAACCGGCGGCGCAATTCTTCCCAGCCGGAAATCTCGTGCACGGCTTCGTATTTGATGATCTTTTCCAGGACGTGAGCCGGCGTCGACCAATCGATCGGCCGAAGCGTCAGGAAGCCGCGGTTGAACCAAGAGCCGAAGAGGTGGGCGAAATCGGCGTCGAGCGCCTGGAAGCCGGTGGCTTGCTCTTTGGAGGCAAGCAGCTGCTCACGCATCCGGACAAGCTTGGCCGTACCGCTCGGCGCGTGGTTCAACCGGCGCAGCAGTTCCTGTCGCCGCGGTTCGGCCGCCTGGTGGAGTGCAATAATCGCGGTTGAACTCTTGTCGGTGCGGTAATTTTCAATCGCCTGGTCGAGTTTCACCGTGTCGGGTCCGAACTTGTCGGAAAGCATGTGAAAGAACCGCTGTACCCCGTCCGCGTCGAGTGCGTCCCAGCGGGCGAGTATTTCGGCGGCAAGAGCCATGCCAGAAGCTTCGCCCCGGCTCGATAGCAGCATCTCGCAGAGAGTTTCGAGATCGGCCTTGGCTGCGACCTCGGAGGCGCGTGAACCCGAAAACAGCAGCTTGCGTCCGCGATCGGTGATGCTCTGCAGCATGTCCGTGAAAAAAGAGGTCTCAGGCATGCCCATTCTCCCCTTCTCAAATTGCCGACCTGGTTGCGTTCTGCTTCCCATCGAGCGGCCTCGTCTGTAGTATGTAAACTGTCACAATGCGTATGCGACGTCAATAATCTTGTATGCAAGATAGATGTTTATGTATGAGGAAACGGAACAGATGTCCGAAAATGTCGGCCGGTGGCTTCGGGACGAGATTGAAAACGCAATTCTTTCCAATGAGTTCTCCCCTGGCGAGCGCTTGGACGAAATGGTGCTTGCCAATCGGTTCGGAGTCTCGCGGACGCCGGTGCGCGAAGCGCTGATGCAGCTCGACGCCATCGGCCTGATCGAAATCCGACCTCGCAGAGGGGCCGTCGTCATCGATCCGGGGCCGCACCGCATCTACGAAATGTTCGAGGTGATGGCGGAGCTGGAGGGGCTCGCCGGATCGCTCGCCGCCCGCCGGCTGGACGATGCGGCGCGCGAAGCAATCGCGGCAGCACACAAGCGTTGCGAGCTTTCGGCCGGAGCCGGCGACAGCGACGCCTATTATTACGACAACGAGGCATTTCATAATGCGATCTACGCCGCGAGCCGGAGCGACTTCCTCGCGGAGCAGTGCACGCAATTGCACCGCCGCCTGCGCCCCTATCGACGGCTTCAACTGCGGGTGCGCAATCGTCTGGCGACCTCCTTCACGGAACATTGTGCCATTGTCGACGCCATCTTTGCCGGGGACGGGGAGGAGGCGCGGCGCCTGCTCAGGGCGCATGTCGGGATACAGGGCGAGAGGTTCAGCGATCTGGTTGCAAGCATGGCGACCAGATGACCCGTCACCTGCTTCTTCGCGCTGCCGGAGGGCATGTGAGAACGACAGAGTTGCCAGCGGTTCGAATCTATTCAAGGCGATATATATATTTATGTGTGCGTCATTGTCGATCGATATGAGCACTTCTCTTCGACCGCTGGGCGACGCACTTAAATCAATCCGAGGTCAATGTAGCTATCATGCAGTGCCCAGTCGCCGGGGCCGAAACGGTCGCCGGCGAAATTGTGCTGGTGCCAGTACGGATAGATGTAGGGCGGGCGGCTGACCTTGTTCAGCGTGTCCAGCTCTTCCTCTGTCAGCTTTAGGTTGACGGCAGCGATATTGTCGCGGAACTGCTCTTCGCTGAGACCGCCGACCACGAGGCTGGCGATTGCTGGACGCGATAGCGTCCAGGCCAGCGAGACCTGTGCCACCGTGACGCCACGGACCTTTGCGATGATTTCGAGCGCATCGACGATCGTCCACAGGCGCTCTTGGTCGCGGATCGGCGGCTCGCTCCAGCCGGCAGCCTGGCGGGAATCGGCCGGCGCCCTGCCGCGGCCAAAGGCGCCGGAGAGGAGCCCGGCGGCGAGCGGGCTCCAGACCATGACGCCGAGGCCCTGATCGACGGAAATCGGTAGCAGCTCGTATTCAGCCTCGCGCGCTTCGAGCGTGTAGTGAATCTGCTGAGTCACGAAGCGTGGCAGGTTCTTCGCCTCCGCCACGCCCAGTGCCTTCATGATGTGCCAGCCGGAATAGTTGGAGCAGCCGATATAGCGGATCTTGCCCTGCTGGCGCAGCGTTTCGAGCGCGCCGAGCATTTCCTCGACCGGTGTCACGCCGTCCCATTCGTGCATGAAGTAGATGTCGATATGGTCGGTCTTCAGCCGCTTGAGGCTGAGTTCGCATTCGCGGATGACGTGGTAGCGCGAGGTGCCTTCGTCGTTCGGCCCGTCGCCGATGCGCATGCGTGCCTTGGACGAAATTAGCACCTTGTCACGCTTTTCGCCGAGGGCCTCGCCGAGAATTTCCTCCGAGCGGCCGAGCGAATACATGTTGGCCGTGTCGAAAAGGTTGACGCCACCGTCGATGCAGCAGTCGATGAGGC
Organism: Ensifer sp. 22521; assembly: GCF_052044795.1. Classification (NCBI taxonomy): domain Bacteria; kingdom Pseudomonadati; phylum Pseudomonadota; class Alphaproteobacteria; order Hyphomicrobiales; family Rhizobiaceae; genus Ensifer; species Ensifer sp. 22521. The sequence goes on along the minus strand of NZ_JBQENM010000028.1, from coordinate 62,050 downwards.
GGCGGGCTTCCGCCACGCTCTGGTTCGCCACGCGAGAAAACGCGCCGACCCCGCCGAAGGAGAAGGTGCCCATGGCGATGGCCGAAACCTTCAGGCCCGTGCGGCCGAGTGTCCTGTATTCCATGGTCTTCCTCTGCGTTTCTAATGCGCCTGCTGCCGTGCTGTCCGCCGTGGGCGATCCTGCGCGGTGTTCGATACGCCGTGCTCGTGGCTGGCACGCAGGACAAGCTCCGCGCCCACGAGGATCTTGACTGGCGGCTGCGGCTCGGCGGCGGCGATCAGGTCGTCGAGCACGGTGACGGCGAGGTAGCCGATCTTGCGCTTCGACACATCGATGGTCGTTAGGCCCGGCTCCATGGTCGCGCTCTGCGGCAGGTTGTCGAAGCCGATGATCGAAACGTCTTGCGGGATCGAGACGCCGTGTTCGCGCAGCGCCCGGATGAAGCCGTACGCAATGATGTCGTTGGTGCAGAAATAGCATTCCGCAAGGTCGAGGCCGGTGGAAAGCAGGGCGCGCGTATCGGTATAGGCCCCGTCATAGGTGGATTCCACCGAGAGGATGTCGGCCTCGTTCACCGGCAAGCCGAGCCGCGCCATGTTCTTGAAGAAGGCCTCGCGGCGCAGGCGGAAGTTGGTCGTGTCGACATGGGAAGCGACGAAGCCGATGCGCTGGAAACCCTGCATGCGGAAGCGCGACAGCGCTTTATAGACGGCGTCCTCGTTGTTCATATCGACGAAATTGGCGTCGAGCACGTCGTAGAACGTATCGATGAAGACGGTCGGCAGGCCGAGGCCCTGGATGAGGCGGATATCGGCCTCCGTCAGCTCCGTGCCGAGTGCGATGACGCCGGATATCGGTGCGCCGGCGAGCGATTCCGCCACGGTGCTGATCGGCTGGCCCTCGAAGCTTACCACTTCCAGCGTGTAGTTGCGCCGCGTCGCCTCGGCCGACATGCCGTCGATATAGTCGGAGATGAAGACGCTGTGGTCGCGGTTGACCGTGTGGCCATGCTTGGCGATCTTCAGGAAGCGTAGGGTTTCGCCTGGTTCCGCGCTGCTGCGTGTTGCCCGCGGCACGTAGTTGAGGCTCGCCACCGCCTCCAGCACCCGCGCCCGCGTCACACCGGAAATCTCTCCCTTGCCGTTCAATACAAGCGAGACCGTCGCGGCCGATACGCCCGCCGCCTCGGCGATGTCCCTGATGGTCAGTTTTCCCGGTTTCTTCATGCGGAGACAGGCTGCCTTTTATGCTGCGACTGCGAACAAGTTTACTAAACGATTTAGATGAACTTTGCGAGACGTAGGGCAATTTGGCGCGGATCGCAACCGATTTGCCGCCTAAACGGGGCTTGTCAGAACAAATTTCCTTTGATAGCGTTTTAGTGAAGTAATGGTTTGTTTAGTAAACAAATGGGAGGAGATCATGCAAAAAACCGGCGGGCAGCTGGCGATGCTGGTTGTCATAAACGGCCTATTGCTTGTGGCGGGCGCCCTGATCTCCGGCGGCTCGTTCCTTTCCGTTTTCAATCTCCAGTCCATGGCGAGCCAGGTGCCGGAAATCGGCCTTTTGGCCATCGGCGTGATGCTGGCCATGTGCGCCGGCAATGGCGGCATCGATCTTTCGGGCATCGCGCTTGCCAATCTCTCAGGCGTGCTGTCCGCTGTCATCGTCTCCTCCTTTCTGTCGGCGACGGACGGCGGCACGGCCTTCAGCCTCGCCTTCATCGCGGGCGCACTCCTCGTCGGCCTCGCCGGCGGCGTCATCAACGGCCTTCTCATCTCGCGGCTGAACATCACGCCCATCCTCTGCACGCTCGGCACCCAGATGGCCTTCATGGGGCTCGCGGTCGTGGTTTCCGGCGGCAAGGCCGTGACGGTTGGCAGCCCGGCACTGCTCTCCAGCGTGGGCAACGACATGATCGCCGCTGTCCCGATCAGCTTCATCGTCTTCGTGCTGGTCGCCGGCGTCATCGCCGCGCTCTTGAAGTTCACGCCCTATGGCCTGTGGCTGATGCTGATGGGCACCAATCCCAAGGCCGCCGTCTATGCGGGCTTTCCGAAGAACGGCGTGATCGTCGCCACCTATGCGATTTCCGGCACGCTGTCGGGTCTCGTCGGCGTCATCATTGCGGCGCGCAACGTCAACGTAAAGTTCGATTACGGCAGCTCCTATCTGCTTATTGCTATCCTGATTGCCGTGATGGCGGGCGTGAAGCCGGAGGGCGGCTACGGGCGCGTCGTCTGTGTCGTGCTTTCCGCCATCGCCCTGCAGCTCATGTCGAGCCTGCTCAATTTCGGCGGCCTTTCCAATTTCGTGCGCGATTTTGCCTGGGGCCTGCTGCTGCTCACGTTCCTGGCCGTCGGCCGCTACGACATCGCCGGCTTCCTGTCCCCGGGGCGCCGCTCGCAAACCCCTTCGGTGCCTGTCCCTCAAGCGCCGAAGTGAAACAGGAGGGAAAATTCGTGGAGGAAAACATGAAGTCGTTTTCGAAGAAGGTACTGGCTGGAACCACGGTTGCGGCCGTCGCGCTCGCAGGTTCTATCGGCGTGTTGGCTGCCCAGGAAAAGCCCGTCATCGCTACCGTGGTAAAGATCAGCGGCATTCCGTGGTTCGACCGCATGAACACGGGCGTTGTCGCCTATCAGGACGCCAATCCTGACGTCGTTGCAAGCCAGAGCGGTCCGGCGACGGCGGACTCGGCTCAGCAGTTGCAGATCGTCAACGACCTCGTCGCCAAGGGCGTCAACGCGCTTGCCGTCGTGCCGATGGACCCGGCTGTTCTGGAAGGCACGTTCCAGCGCGCCATGGAGCGCGGCATCGTGGTCGTGACGCACGAAGCCGACAACCAGATGAACACCAATGCCGACGTCGAAGCCTTCGACAATGCCGACTATGGCGCGGCGCTGAACGAGCGTCTGGCCGAGTGCATGGGCAAGGAAGGCAAGTGGACGACCTTCGTCGGTTCCCTAGGCAGCCGCACGCATATGCAGTGGGTCGGCGCCGGCGAGGAAAATGCCGAGAAGTATGCTGGCATGGAACTCGTCGACCCGAACAATGAATCCTTCGACGACGCCAACGGCACCTATGAAAAGGCCAAGGAAATCCTGCGCAAGCACCCTGATATTAAGGGCTTCCAAACCTCGGCGGGCAACGACGTCCTCGGCGTCGGCCGCGCCATTGACGAAGCGGGCTTGAGCGGCAAGGTTTGCCTCGTCGGCACCGGTCTGCCGAACCCGTCGGCCGACCTTCTCGAATCCGGCGCCATCACGGCGATCGGCTTCTGGGATCCGCAGAAGGCCGGCATGGCGATGAACGCCGTCGCCAAGCTGCTGCTGGCGAAGAAGGAAGTCACCGACGGCACAGACCTCGGCGTCGAAGGCTACAACAAGGTCTCGGTCAAGCAGGGCCCGGGCAAGGGTCTGCTGATCCTCGGCAACGGCATGGTCCTTGCCGACAAGGCGACCTACAAGGAACACCTGTTCTAATCCGGCAAACCGTCAGCCGGCCGGGAGGTTCACCTTCTGGCCGGAACCGTCCGGCGTGGCAACGCGCCGGTCAGCATGAGGACAATTTCCGTGGCGGCACAAGCACATACCGCGCAGCAATCGGCGGCGCTCCTTGAACTTAGAAACATCCAGAAATGGTTCGGCGGCGTCCATGCCCTGCGCGGCATCGACCTGACGCTCCAGCCGGGCGAAGCCTATCATCTTCTGGGTGAAAACGGCTGCGGCAAGAGCACCGTCATCAAGATCATGTCGGGCGCGCATGTGCCGTCCTCGGGCGAGATCGTGCTTGGCGGCGAGACCTTCTCGTCGCTGACGCCGATCCAGTCGCTCGCTGCCGGCATCGAGACCGTCTACCAGGACCTGTCGCTGCTGCCGAACCTCACCGTCGCCGAAAACGTCGCGCTGAACGAGCAGTTGGTGAACGGCAACGGCCGTCTCGCGCGCCTTTTCGATCGGAAGCGGTTGAGGGAGACGGCGGAGCGCGCGCTCGCCGCCACCGGCCTTCCAACCGACCGCGGCTTCCTCAACACCATCGTTTCCGACCTGCCGCTCGCCTCGCGCCAGCTCGTCGCTATCGCGCGCGCCATAGCGACCCGCGCCAAGCTCGTCATTATGGACGAGCCGACGACATCTCTGACGCGCCGCGAGGTGGATAATCTCATCCGCGTCGTCGAGCGGCTGCGCTCGGACAACGTCGCCGTGCTCTTCGTCACCCACAAGCTGGACGAATGTTACCGTATCGGCGGCCATGCCGTTGTCTTCCGCGACGGCCAGTGCGTGGCGCAAGGCCCCATCGCGAATTACAGCAAGAAGGAACTGGCCGAACTGATGACCGGCCGTTCCATCGATGCCCAGCGCTACCGCACCGGGAAACCCTCCGACGCCGAACTCCTCAAGGTCGACCGCCTTGTCGCTGATGGTGTGCGGGAGATCAGCTTTTCCATGAAGAAGGGCGAAATTCTCGGCATCACCGGCCTTGCCGATTCCGGCCGCAACGAACTCGCCATGGCCCTGACCGGCGTCGCGCCCGCGAGCGGCGGTGCGGTCAAGCTCGACGGCAAGACCGTCTCCGTGCGCTCGCCCGCCAAAGCCATCGAGCAGGGCATCGGCTATGTGCCGGAGGACCGGCTGGCGGAAGGCCTCTTCCTTGACAAGTCGATCCTTGAGAACGAGATCGCGCTCGTCGTCTCGCGCCTCGCCAATTCCCTCGGCGTCGTCGACCGGGAGGAGGGGCGCAAGATCGCCGCCCGGCTTTCCGAGGAAATGCGTCTCAACACGAAAAATCTCGACCTGCCGGTCGGCGCGCTTTCGGGCGGCAACCAGCAGCGCGTGCTGATCGGCCGCTGGCTGAGCATCGCACCGAAGCTGCTCGTGCTGCATGGGCCGACCGTCGGCGTCGATGTCGGCTCCAAGGACACGATCTACCGCGTCATCCAGATGCTTGCGGAAGCGGGCATGGGCCTCGTCATTGTCAGCGACGACCTGCCCGAGCTCCTGGAGAACACCGACCGCATCCTCGTTATGAACAGCGGCCGGGTGGTCGCGGAGATGGATGCGGGACAGGCAACAGAAGACCAACTCTACAAGGCGATGCTGGCGACCACGACGGAGACTGTGCAATGAGCGTTTCACGGACCGATGAATTCCACGACGCTGCCGACCCGTCGCGTTCCTTCAGCTTCGGTGACCTCGTTCGCCGCCGACCGGAGACCATCACCTTCCTGCTGCTGGTGGCGATCTGCGTGGCCGTCGCCATCGTCAACCCGGCTTTCCTCCAGCCCTCGACGCTCATAGACATCGGCCGCGCCAGTGTGGTCATGGGCCTGTTCGCGCTCGGCGTCTTCATCATCCTGGCGGCGGGCGGTATCGACGTGTCCTTTACGGCGATCGCGGCCTTCACCATGTATTCAATGACGGTGCTGGTGCAGACCTACCTGCCGAACCTGCCCATCGTCGTCGTCATCCTCATGGCGACGCTCGGCGGTGCGGCGCTCGGCATCATCAACGGTCTGCTGGTCCATCACCTGAAGGTGCCGTCGCTGATCGTCACCATCGGCACGCAGTATCTGTTCCGCGGCTTTCTGCTCTCCTTCATCGGCACGGTCTGGATAATGTCCCTTCCGCCGCAGATGGGCGCCTTCGGCCGCATGCCGCTCGTCCAGTTCGAGGCCGCCAACGGCGCGCTGATCACGCTGCCGTTCTACTTTCTCGTGCTGCCTGTTGCGGCCTTCGTGACCTGGTGGATCCTCAACCGCACCTTGATGGGACGCGCCATCTTCGCCGTCGGCGGCAATGCCGATATAGCAAGCCGCCTCGGCTACAGCCTGCGCACCGTGCATGTTTTCCTGTTCGGCTATGCGGGCGCGCTCGCGGGCCTTGCCGGCATCATCCATGTTTGCGCCAACCGGCAGGCCAATCCCTTCGATCTCGTCGGCACCGAGATCAACGTCATCGCCGCCGTCGTGCTCGGCGGCGCGCGCATCACCGGCGGCACGGGCACGGTCCTCGGCACCCTTCTCGGCGTGCTCCTGATCGTCGTGCTCAACAGCGTGCTCGTCATGGTCGGCATTCCTAGCACCTGGCAGCGGCTCGTCGTCGGCAGCTTCATCCTGCTCGCCGCCGCCTTCTTCGTCACGCGCCAGCGCAAGAAATAACCCCCCACTCCCGGAGGAAACTTATGAAGAAGTTCCTGAACGACCCCGTCAACTTCGTCGACGAAATGCTCGAAGGCATCTACAAGGCGCATCCCACCGTCACCTATACGGCCGATGACTTGCGCTGCCTCGTGACGGCCAAGACCATGCCCGGCAAGGTCGGCATCGCCACCGGCGGCGGTTCGGGGCACCTGCCTACCTTCCTCGGCTTCGTCGGTGACGGCATGCTGGACGGCGCGGCAGTCGGCGGCGTCTTCCAGTCGCCCAGCGCCGAGCAGATGTACCAGGTGACCAAGCACATCGATCAGGGCGCCGGCGTCCTCTACATCTACGGCAACTATACCGGCGACATCATCAACTTCGACATGGCGGCCGAACTTGCCGATCTCGACGGCATCGCCGTCAAGCAGGTCGTCGGCAACGACGACGTCGCCTCGTCCATCGTTGGCGAAGAGCACAAGCGTCGCGGCGTGGCGGGCATCTTCTTCATCTACAAGACCGCCGGCGCCGCCGCCGCCGAGGGCCTATCGCTGGATGAGGTGGCGCGCCTTGCCGACAAGGCACGTTTGCGCACCCGCACCATGGGCGTCGCGCTTTCGAGCTGTGTCGTCCCGGAAATCGGCCACGCCACCTTCTCCATCGGCGAGGACGAGATGGAGATTGGCATGGGCATCCATGGCGAGCCCGGCATCAGCCGCAAGAGGCTCGCGCCGGCTGATGCCGTCGTCGACGAGATGATGGAGCGCGTCTTTGCGGAAACGGACTACAAGCAGGGCGACAATGTTGCAGTGCTGATGAACGGCCTCGGCGGCACGCCGCTCGAAGAACTCTACATCCTCTTCCGCCGTGTCTCGCAGCTTCTAGAAGCGCGCGGCGTTACCGCCAAGTATGTCTGGGTCGGAGAGTTCGCCACTTCGATGGAAATGGCCGGCGCTTCGATTTCGATCCTGCATCTCGACGAGGAGCTGGATCGCCTGATCGCCGCCCCGGCGAACACGCCCTTCTTTCAGCATGTTGCGGGTTGATGCCATGACGCTCCAGACATTGAATGCAGCCGATCTCATCGACCTCTTCAAGAGCTGGAAGGAGCTCTTTGCCGAACAGCGCGAATTCCTTATCGCCCTCGACGGCAAGGTGGGTGACAGCGATCTCGGCATCACCATGAGCAAGTCCTTCGCCGCCGCCGCCGAAGCGCTGGAAGCCGAAGGTGAAGCGGCGGGCATCGCCAAGCTGCTGCGCACCGCCGGCGCCACCATGGCCCGCAAAGCGCCCTCCACCATGGGCACGCTGACGGCGACCGGGTTCCTGCGCGCAAGCAAGGCCGTCGAAGGCAAGGATGTGTTGGACACCGCCGGCATGGCCGCCTTCTGGCGCGCCTATCGTGACGGCGTTGCCGAACGCGGCAAGGCGAAGGTCGGCGACAAGACGCTGCTTGACGTGCTCGACCCCATCGCGACGACGCTGGAAGCGCAGGCGTCCGCCGGTGTCTCGCTTTCGGATGCGCTGAACGTGACGGCGGATGCAGCCGAACAGGCGCTGGAGGCCACCAAGTCCATGCTCGCGCAGCATGGCAAGGCGGCGGCGTTCCAGGAAAAGACGGTCGGCTTGCAGGATGCCGGCGCGACAGTCGGCGCTTTCCTGATCCGTCGCATGGCGCAATTCGTGACGGGCGATAGAACTCGGTCATCCAACCGTCAGTGAGTATGGCCTCATGACCCAGTCCCCGGATCGCAACTCCCGCTATGTCGTCGGTGTCGATGTCGGCACCGCCAACGCACGGGCCGGCCTGTTCGACCTTTCGGGGGCGATGCTCGCTTCCGCCAAGCGGGACATTTCGCTGTTCCGTGAGGCGGGAGCAATCGTCGAGCAATCGAGCGCCGAGATCTGGGATGCGGTCTGCTCGAGCGTCCGCGAGGCGGTCACTTCCGCGGGCGTCGATCCGGCCGCGGTGATCGGCCTCGGCTTCGACGCCACCTGCTCGCTCGTCGTGCTCGGCGACGGGGGGGCACCGCTCGCGGTCGGCCCGTCGGAGCGACCGGAACGCGACATCATCATGTGGATGGACCACCGCGCCGTCGGCCAGGCGGAGCGGATCAACGCGGTGGGCCACGAGGTGCTGCGATATGTCGGCGGGCGCGTCTCGCCGGAAATGCAGACGCCGAAGCTGCTCTGGCTGAAGGAAAACCGGCCGCAGGTTTTCGCCACCGCCTGGCAGTTCTTCGACCTTGCCGATTTTCTCACCTGGAAAGCGACGGGTGACCTCGCCCGTTCGACCTGCACGGTCACCTGCAAATGGACCTATCTCGCGCATGAGAACCGTTGGGATCCAAGCTATTTTGAGAAGATAGGTCTTGGGGAGCTTGCCGAAGAAGGTTTTGGCCGGATTGGCACTCGTATCGTCGAGCCGGGCACGCGGCTTGGGTATGGGCTGACGCAGGAAGCAGCGGCCGCGATGGGCATGCAACGTGGAACGGCCGTAGCGGCGGGTATGATCGATGCCCACGCAGGCGGAATTGGCACAGTCGGCATCGGCGGCCGTCCGACGGAAAACCTAGCCTATGTGTTCGGCACCTCATCATGCACAATGACCTCGACGCAAGATCCTGTCTTTGTGCCCGGCGTCTGGGGTCCGTATTACTCGGCCATGGTGCCCGGCGTGTGGCTCAATGAAGGCGGCCAGAGCGCTGCGGGCGCTGCCATCGATCAGCTGCTTGCCTTTCATCCGGCCGCACCGGAAGCGGCCGCGCGGGCGCAAGCGCGAGGAATTCCGCTACCTGTCCTCCTGGCCGAGGCAGTCTCCGCCAAGGCGCCGTCGTTGTCTGAGGCCGTGCACCTTGCTGCCGACCTACATGTGGTGCCCGAGTTCCTCGGCAATCGCGCGCCCTTTGCAGATCCGCATGCAAGGGCCGTCATAGCCGGTCTTGGCATGGAACGGGATTTTGATAGCCTCGTTGCGCTTTACGTCGCCGGTCTATGCGGCATCGGCTACGGATTGCGGCAGATCATCGAGACGCAGGCTAGGGAGGGAGCCTCTGTCGAGCGGGTAGTCATTAGCGGTGGGGCGGGGCGTAGCGGCTTCGTTCGCCAACTCCTTGCCGATGCCTGCGGCAAGGCTGTCGTTGCGCCGTACGCGGAAGAACCGGTCTTGCTCGGCTCTGCCATTCTTGGGGCCGTTGCCTCCGGCGCCTTTGCCGACGTTGCGGCTGCCATGGCGACGCTCAGCACCGTCTCCGCGGCCTATGAGCCTGCTGGCGGCGAAATCGCCGAGAAGCATCAAAGACGCTTCTGCTTCTTCGAGGGTCTTCAGACTTTCGCGCGCTCGACGCTGGGCCTTTAACAGTCTGGGCCTTGTGGGCTTTCCGACTTCAGCGCCTGGGTGTGGCAGGCTCCTGCGACTGATATCTGCGAGCAGCGATTTTAGCTCGGCCAATTCTGCCGGAAAATCAAGAAACCTGCGGAATAGCTTCATTGTATTGCGTGTGGCCGCGATGGAAGATGCGGATGGCGAAAACGACGCCAACAATCAGAACACCAACGCCGGCAGTCTCAACTCCCGTCGGCCACCGCGTGTGAACAACAAGGCCGCCGATGACGCCGAAGGCTGTCTCTGAAACGATCAGCTGAGCCGCTAACGCCACGGGCAAGCGTCGGGACGCGACATTCCACGCCCACACCCCGCCTACGGTCGCCATCAGCGCAAGCGATGAACCCCAAAGGTAGAGGGAGCCGGCAGAGCCCCAACCGAACCCGAGTGCGGGCAGCTGGAACAGCCCAACCGCAGCACCGATCGGAAAAAAGACGAGCATCTCGACGCCGCCACTGACCAGTATGAGCGCGGACCATGTGCCCAAGGGCATATCAGGTCGGACAGCAAGCGCTGCCTGATTGGCGATGGCAAACCAGACCCAAAGCGCGACAGCTGTGAGTGCCAACGGAATGCCGATCCAGAGCGTTTCATCCAATCTCAAGCTTTCGGCCGTGAAGGCGGTACCGTTTACCAAGAGGAGGCCAATCAGCACCAGCCCGAGCGGTATCACTAGAAGGTGCCAAGGCAGTGATCCCTGACGTCGATTGCCGACGATTGCCAGGACGATCGGCACGAGGCCCAGAAAGGCGGGTGCGATGACCGGCCCGCAGAAGATGGCGGCGCCGGTCACCGCGAGGAAGTAGCCGACATAGCCGATGAAGGCCAACGTTGCCGTGGCAAGCCAGTTTCGAAGCGTGAGATGTCGCAACGGATCCTTTTCGGAGACCAGAATGGCGACGCCCACCATCGCCGCGACGAGATGGCGGACAAGGGCGAAATCGAACGTGGAATAGTCGCCGATGATGAAGGGAACGATAAAGTTGAGCGAAAAGCCGAAGGCCGCGAATAGGGCCGCAAGTACGCCGATGGTGAATTGCTTGTCCATGGTGTGATCTACCTAACGTATCGATCGGGGGCGGTTACCGATGCCTCTTGGCGGGCAAAGCATGGATGCGTGGCGGCCCTGGGGAGGACGAGGTCGTTCCGCTCGCGGCAAGCGCGAACCATTTCGGCTTCGTCCTTCGCGGCGGCCCGTAAAATGGAGCCGGTTTTCAGCTCGATACTCACGGGGATGGTCCTTTCTCGATTGCGTCGAACGTATCCTGTGCGCCCCTGTCGGTGGCTATGCAAGCGAGTTTAGAACCGTGCCGGCTTTGCGAGAATTGCCACCGCTTGGCAGGCACTCAACCGTTTTTCGGCATAATCAGGCGTGTCTGTTCTCGCACAACGGGGCCGTGCGAACCGTAGGTGCGAACGTTGGGCATCGATTCTCGGTCTCGACGGAGCCAAGCGGGGCTTCCGTTTTCCGTCATGCAACTCGATCGGGACGGTCGGACTTATGCCGCGCTTCCGACACTGCACGACGTCCTCGGCGATGCCTGGGCGGCTTACCGCTTCCTTGTCACGCCGCACGCCGCCTTGGACGGTCGGACGGGTCTCGACGCGCTGATACGCGGTCGACATCGAGACCATTGCTGCCCGTCGTCGATTTGGACGTATCTATGCGAGCGCCTTTCCCGACCCGTTAGGATGCGGAAAGGCGCCGAGCCGGTTCAGTGCCCCCCGCCGGCGTAACCCGGCAGGGCGGTTTGGCGTCGCCCCCGGAAATTGAGCTTTTCGTGACAAACGTGGCCCTCAAGAATGATTGGCTTAAGCTCTCAGTCCTTCAAGCCGCCCAATTTCATCCAGACCAATCAAGTGGAACGTCGGGTCGCTTCGACTACCATTTGTGAAGTTCTTGCGAAGGGATCGTCACGGTTGCTTCGTTGAATTGGCCGGCACCTTTCGGCAAGGTGTCACTGACCATCTGGCGCGATTCCCGCGTGAAGGACTGACCGTTTGTTGATGAAGACGAGCCTTGATCACCTCCCCGAAGCCAAGCGGCGCCATCTCGCCAGAGCGCTCGAAATCCTGCGCGAGGAGTTTGAGGACGCGTTGGCTGGGGGCGAGGCTGATTTCAAAAAGAAAGGGCGCATCCTTAAAGTCATTCTCTTTGGTAGCCATGCCCGCGGCGACTGGGTCGATGAAGCGCATACCGGCAAGGGCTATCGCTCCGATTACGACCTGTTGGTGATTGTCAACAATCGCAAACTGACGGACTTTACCAGATTCTGGAACAACGCCGCCGACCGGCTGTTGAATGAGCGGGAACTGAAGGGCATCCAAGTGTCGTTCATCGTACATTCGCGCCGGGAGGTGAATACGGAAATCAAGCGTGGGCATGGTTTCTTCTGTGACATCCGTCAGCAAGGTATTGTGCTTTACGAGCTCGACAGCGAGCCGCTGGCCGAGCCGCAGCCGATGTCTGTTGCCGAACAGCTGAAGGTCGCTCAAAGTCACTATGAGAACCGTTTCCCACATGCAGAAGGGTTCGTCATAGGCGCAGAGTTTCATTGGAAGGGTGGTCGTCCCAACCACGCCGCTTTCGAACTTCATCAAGCCATCGAGCACGCTTACTCAACCGTGCTTCTTGTGCTGAAAAACTACGGCCCACCGTCTCACAACTTGCGCTTTTTGCGCGGGCTTGCCGAGGATCTCGATCGTCGCCTCGTCGAGGCTTGGCCGAATGATCAGCAACGCTTTGTTTCCTGGTTCAACACCATCAACGAGGCCTACGTGAAGGCGCGTTACTCCAAGCACTATCAGATCAGCGAGGAAGCCTTGTCCTTTCTGGTGGAGCGCACGCAGGTTCTTCACGCGCTAGTCAAAACGGTCTGCGAAGATCACTTGGCTCGGTTGGGCGAGGAAACCCAAGATAAGTTGTGATTTGCAGACCATGCCGCGTTGACGGACCTTCTGTCCGGAAAGCGGTGACGCCCGTCGCAAGACGAGAGGCCGCGAACCTCATGGATGTCCATGAGATGAACGTGCGGCGGGGGTGCAGGATCACAGGAGTGAAACAGGTACGGCGATGTCTCTCTCGCGGCGTCTATCGTGATGCGATCGTTGCCCCCGTCACCAGTCGTTGCGATTGGCGGTCGCGCGGCAGAATGCAGGCGTGGCATTTGCCTGAAAGTCGTGCGATCGGGCCGACGGGACAACTGCGCGCCGGCCCGATTCGTTTTCCTGGTGGCACTGATAGCGCGCCACCACAGGCGCTGGCCCCACGCGCCAATTTGGCTCTTCCTCCAGAAATATTTTCTGCTGAGTGACCGCGACGACAGAACGTCCCGGAGCCCGTTAGTGTCCCGGGCCTTCGGGGCGTTTCCGGCGCCGAAGAAAGCGGCGTTAGACCCCGGTTGCCGGCTCGAAACGGGGCGTTGGAAGGGACTTGTTAACCTTCATTTCCTATCGCTTAGAAGGCCCCTCGGCGATGTCTCTAGCTCTTCCAGGACCCATGCGTATTCCCAGGACAAACTTCTCACAGGCTGCTTTGCATGATGCAAACCAGGCGGATTATTTCGATGGTCCGCAGGATGATGCGTTGAGCGGTATGCCCACCCATGAGGCGGCGACCGCCGACCCCTATCAGTTGTACGAGGCGCCCGCGGCGCCCCGCAAGCCGGCCAACCAGCAGACCGAAACCATGAGCCGCGCGACGCGGCTCTACGGGCATGGTTCCGCCTATGCGCCGGCACAGGTGACGGCGACGACCAGCGAGCCTTTGCCGACCCTCTCGGAGATCGCCGGGCACTATGGCGACTCGACCTGGGAGAGCCATTTCTTCCTGGCGCCGAACGTCCGCTTTACCCGTACGCCGGAGCGCGAATTCATGAAGCGGCGCGCTCCGCAGGTCGAGGAAAGCGATACGGCCACCGAAGATATGTCGGCGGCCGAAATCGAAGCGGCAACCGTCGAGGTGACGGTGGAGCCTGCGCCGGTTTCTGCAGAGACTGTCGAGTCCGTCGTGATCGCTCCGGTTGAACCGGTGCAGGCGGAAGCGTCGGCTCCCGCCGCTGACGGTGCGCCGCAGGCCGAGGTCACGCTGCCGTCCTATAGCCCGTCCGAACTGTTGCGGATGCTGACCAACCAGCTGCCGACCTGGACGGCGGCGCAAAACACGATCGAGCCGCCGATGCTCGAGCGCGTCGAGGCTCCGGCCGATGACAGCGTCGCACTTGCCCCGGTTCTGACGACGCCGATCGCCGTTTCCGAGGTCGTCACGGAGGTTCAGCCCGCACCGTCTCAAGCGGCCAGCACTGTCGCCGATGATGGCGCCGCGCATTCGAGCTTCCTGTCCGACTTTGCCTTCTTCGAATTCGGCCCGGCCGACGACGTCGAGGTTGCCGGCGAAGAAGACACGCATCCGAAGCCCTTTGTCGAGACGCCCGCCCCGGCACCGATGACACCCGTCGTTGCATCCGCCGCCGTGGCGCACGCTGCGATCACTCCGCCGGCGCCCGTACGCCCGGTTGAGATCCGCCGCATGCCGCCGACGGCGATCACCTCGCTGTTCCGCGTCGTCGACGTCCGTGGCGCAAAGCCAGAAGAGATTCCGGCACCGCAATCGCTTGCCGCCGCTGCCGAGGTCGTTGCCGACGTTGCGCCGGTCGCCGTTGCCGCGGAACCCGTGTCCGTCGCCCCAGCTGAAATCATCGCCGCAGAACGCGTCGAAAGCGATCCGGCACCCGTCGCGTCGAAAGCCGCGATCACCATGCCGGCACAGGTCACTCGCGCGCCGAACACAATGCCGGCGATCGGTGTAGTCGAACGCACATTTGCCGGGGACGCCTACGAGTTTCCGTCCGAGGACCTCCTGCAGGAGGCGCCTGTCGGCCAGGGCTTCTTCATGACCCAGGAGCAACTCGAGCAGAATGCCGGCCTGCTTGAGAGCGTGCTGGAAGATTTCGGTGTCAAGGGCGAGATCATTCACGTCCGCCCGGGCCCGGTCGTAACCCTCTATGAATTCGAGCCGGCGCCGGGCGTGAAATCGTCCCGTGTTATCAACCTCGCAGACGATATCGCCCGCTCCATGTCGGCGCTTTCGGCCCGTGTCGCGGTGGTTCCCGGCCGTAACGTCATCGGCATCGAACTGCCGAACGCGACGCGCGAGACCGTCTACTTCCGCGAGCTGATCGAATCCGTCGATTTCCGCAAGACCGGCTACAAGCTGGCGCTTTGCCTGGGCAAGACGATCGGTGGTGAACCTGTCATCGCCGAGCTTGCGAAGATGCCGCACCTGCTCGTTGCCGGCACCACCGGTTCGGGCAAGTCGGTCGCGATCAACACCATGATCCTGTCGCTGCTCTACCGGCTGAAGCCGGAAGAATGCCGCCTGATCATGGTCGATCCGAAGATGCTCGAACTTTCCGTCTATGACGGCATCCCGCACCTGCTGACGCCGGTTGTTACCGATCCGAAGAAGGCGGTGATGGCGCTGAAGTGGGCCGTGCGCGAGATGGAGGACCGTTACCGCAAGATGTCGCGGCTCGGGGTGCGCAACATCGACGGCTACAACCAGCGTGCCGCTGCCGCCCGCGAAAAGGGCGAGCCTGTAATGTGCACGGTCCAGGCTGGCTTCGAGAAGGGCACCGGCGAGCCGCTGTTCGAGCAGCAGGAAATGGATCTGGCGCCGATGCCCTACATCGTCGTCATCGTCGACGAGATGGCCGACCTGATGATGGTCGCCGGCAAGGAGATCGAAGGTGCGATCCAGCGGCTGGCGCAGATGGCGCGTGCCGCCGGTATCCACCTGATCATGGCGACGCAGCGTCCCTCGGTCGACGTCATCACCGGCACGATCAAGGCCAACTTCCCGACCCGCATCTCGTTCCAGGTCACCTCGAAGATCGACAGCCGCACGATCCTTGGCGAACAGGGCGCCGAACAGCTGCTCGGCCAGGGCGACATGCTGCACATGCAGGGCGGCGGACGCATCGCCCGTGTACACGGTCCCTTCGTCTCCGATCTGGAAGTCGAACACGTGGTCGCGCATCTGAAGACCCAGGGACGCCCGGAATACCTCGAGACCGTTACGGCCGACGAGGAGGAAGAGGAGCCCGAGGAGGAGACGCCGGTCTTCGACAAGAGCGCACTTGCGTCCGAGGACGGCAACGAACTCTACGACCAGGCGGTCAAGGTGGTCCTGCGCGACAAGAAGTGCTCGACCTCCTACATACAGCGCCGTCTTGGCGTCGGCTACAATCGTGCTGCTTCGCTGGTCGAGCGCATGGAGAAGGAGGGGCTGGTCGGTCCCGCCAACCATGTCGGCAAGCGCGAGATCATCTACGGCAATCGCGACCACATGAGCGCGCCCGACAACGACGATATGGATTGATTTCGGTCGGTTGGTGTGCCGGCGGGCTACTTCGGCACTATCGCATTAAAACCAGGGCCGCCGTCGACAAGTTGTTGGCGGCGGCTTTCTTATGCAGATTTCGGTGGTAATCTCCCCGCGGCCACCGGGCGTGTCTACCCTCTGGGCGTCGCCAATGGGATGATGTGATCGATGCAGGCAGCAGGGCAGCGCCGCCATGGCGCAACGATTTGGTACAGTCTTGCGCTCGCCATTGTCCTTCATGCCATCGTCATCCTGGCACTCTGCTTCGTTCCTGAACCTGAGCCCCCAATTCCTCTCCCGGAGGAAAGCGTCGCCGTTGAAATAGTGTACCTGCCGACGGTTGCTGCGGAAACAACCAAGCCAAAGTCCGGTGCCTCTCGGGTCGGCGAGGCAGTTGCGCAAGAAGCCGCGCCCGAACGGGCCGTACCTGCGGCGACATTGCCGGACGTGCAGCCGGCAATTCAAGCCAAGCAGTTCTTTTCGGCGGCAATTCTCGCCGACCCGCGCAGCAAGCAGGCGCTGAAGGGGCTCTCCCAGCTCGCGGCGGATGAACGCATTGTCCAGATTTGCAGTCTCGAGGCTATGGAGCAGGTTCATCGCTGGCGAGTTGATTTCAAACCGGATTTTCTCGTTGCCTACGCCATGGCGGATATCCGATTGGCAGGTACGAACCTGCGCGCCGATGGTGCTGCATTTCGCAGCAACGACCGCTGGTACAACATTAAGTTCGACTGCGAAGCTGCCCCGGATATCAAGAGCGTCGTCGCGTTCGAATTTCAGGTTGGCGATGAGATTCCTGAAAGTGAGTGGGAGGCGCACTTCCTCTCCGCTGGCACCAGAGCCCGCTGATCGCGGCAATGGTCGACGTCCGACCGCTCGGTGCGTGCTTTGGCCTTATCCCACGGAAGCTGGCTGCGAGGCGGATCAAGCCGAGACTATCCCGCTTTTTGGGTGACCCGCGCGGCAGCAATGCTTGAGCATCTTGCCAGATCCGCAAGGGCAAGGGTCGTTGCCGCGCAGTTGCAGGCGGCCAATCAGCGGCAATAGCGCCGCGGACGGAAGCATCCCTGAAATCAGTATCGCCAATCTGGCAGACATGCCGGGAATGACCAGCCGTCGGCCGGCCTTGAAGCCACTCCAAGCGCGTTTTGCCACGTATTCCGGAGTGGCTTTAGGCAAAACCTTGAACAGTGCAGCCCTGTTGGCGCCGGATTTTTCGAGGAATTCGGTCGACACCGGCCCCGGCGCGACGCAGGTCACCGTCACGCCCGTCCTGCGCGTCTCCTGGTACAACGCCTCGGAAAAGGAACGCACGAACGCTTTGCTCGCGTAATACATTGCCATGTACGGGCCGGGGGTGAAGCTGGCCACAGAGGCGAGGTTGATAACGCCGCCACGGCCTCGCTCGACCATGCCCGGCAACAGGTGCAATGTCAGGTCGGCGAGGGCACGGATATTGACGTCGATCATTCCAACCTGGTCGGCAATCGGCAACGCGGTTGCCGCGCCACGCAGGCCGTAGCCGGCGCTGTTGACGAGGACGTCGCAGACGAGGCTTTCCCGCGCGAGGAACTCTTCGAGAACCGTCTTCGCATCGTCAGCGGTGAGATCGACTGGTAGGGAGAATGCCTCGCCGCCCGCCTGCTTGATGGAGGATTCCACCGCGTGCAGCCCGCCAGGTGAGCGTGCGACCAATACGACAGGTGCACCATCTCGCGCGGCAAGTTCGGCAATGGCTCTGCCTATGCCTCGTGACGCTCCGACTACAACAATCGCGAGTCGTGGTTTTTGATCCGATATCATGATGACGGTTCCGACGCCGTGCTTGGCAGGATTTGAGCCGCGGAAAGGCCCGCCACCTCTTCAGCGATCTCCCCGTTCAGTATTTCCTCGAAACGAGCCAATGCGCGCGCGACATTGGCGCCGTCCATGACGCGGTGGTCGTAGTGAATTCGTACGGTAACCGATCCGTCTTCGCCAATCGGGCCATAGTTGAAGATCGTCGTGAGCGGCGTCAGCGGATTGAGCGACTCCGCACCCAGGCCGGAATAGACCGACAACTGGAAAGTCCCGAATCGGTGCCCCCGCTGACGTCCCATGTTGAGGCCGAGCCACATCAACAGCCTCCGCAGCGGCGCGGGTAAGCGCGCAATCTTCAGCGCACGCCGGAATTCCCTGATCTCAAGAACGGGACGGGATCGAGCCTCCTGAAGCAGGGCGCTCAACTCGGGGATCGACCGCTGCTCGGGTGTCTTGATCGTACTGAGAAGTACAACCCGTTCGCCTTCGTGTTCGCGCTCGTGCGCCACGGACGCGACGCTTCCCGGGTACTCATAGAGTTGCGATCTCGGCAGCTTGACATAGGCCCGGCGGAGCTCCGGTGTTTCCTTGGACAGTAGCCCGTACCCCTTGAGGAACAACACTGTCCAGGAGGGGCGTTCCGACTGGCTCGTCCTGGCTTCCTGCAATCCACTGATATTCATCTGTCGCTGTACCGTGACTCGCGGCACGGAGATCGAAAATCGCATCAGATCCCCGACAAGGCGTCGTGCCGCAGAAAGCTTCACCGGTCGGCCCCGCATCGCGCCACCTCTAGTAAAGATAGGGTATAATTCGCTTGGTCCTGTCCATGTAGGCGCGATACTCAGGGCCGAAGAATTCCAGCATCAGGCGCTCCTCCTTGTCCACACGCAGGAAAAAAAGCACGGCGAAACCAGCGACGCCCAAGAGGCCAGCCACCCAGTTCGACAGCAGAAACATCTGGCCAATCGCCATGAGCAGGAAGCTTGTATACATCGGATGGCGCACGACGGCATACGGGCCCTTGCTGATCAGCTGATGTTTTTCGCGGATTTCCAGCGAGATCGACCAGTTTCGGCCGAGTTCCTTGTGGGTGCGACGGAACGTCCACAGAGCCACGGCAAAGATGAGGCCCCCAAGCCCCACCATCCATGCATGCGCGGGATAGTCCGCAAATGCGGGAATTCCTGTTGCAACGTAGAACCCAGGCAAGATGGCAAGGCCTAGCAAAGCGGCAGCCAAGCCAATCGTATCGGTCACCGAGCGGCGGCTGCTCGCCACCCGCACACGCTTTGCACGGCGCTCGAATGGGTACCGAACCACATACCAGGCAACGATGCCTATGACCCACACGATTTCGCCGATGGAAGCGACAGACATGTTCACGTTGAATCACCTAAGCTTTTGTTGCGGTTGCTGGCCACAACGGCTAGCAAGGACGAGACTGCCATGAGGCGCTCTGCCCTGACAAGGCGCTAAAGCTACGGTCGCAAATGGCGAGGGTCGGTTGTCGATCTGCCATTCAAGAGTACTGGTGGGAGCCAGTGACGGTGCAAGCGATCTTTGGGCGTCAGATAAGGCGCGCGGCGCGTGCGCCAATCAAGCTTATCCGCCGTTCATCTCGCGAAGTCTTGTGATGAATTCCTGCGGCCTCAGCCAGATCCCAGGTGTCTTGTATCCCATGGAACGCGCGATATCGGCCACAAACGCGTTGCAGTTATAGAGCGACGCATGCCAGAACTTGGCTTCGGCCTTGAGTTTTCGGATTTTGGCGACGACGTCTCTGTACTCCGGTTCGGTCAACATGACGCGCCAGCTTGCAGACCTGTATTGGTCCTCAAGGTCGCCGTCGCTAGCGCCAGTCTCGGCCGGGACGGGGAGAACATGACCGAGAACATAGGGAGCGGTATCGTTAGTTGCAGGGGCAAGTCCAGCTACTTCCGGATTGACCATTGCTCCCGACTGGCTCAAGCGCCCGAAAACCACATAGGAGTGGCCGTAGCTGAGCGCGTAACGAGAGCGAAATTCGATGAAATAGCCCTGATCGCGCTGTTGCGATGGGCTGCCCGCAACGCTTGAGACATACCGTGGCTGAGGGCCCTTGTCCTGCGATTGGCACGCCGCAACCGCCATGGCGGCTAAGACGACGAACGGAATACGACCTAGTACACGCGTCATTACTGCGCCAAATCTCCCGAATTCCAATGGGCACTTGAACTTGCCGCCTGGGCTTATCGATCCACGCGCCACGACGCATGGCCAAGGCGGCCACGATCATTCAGGGCGGGGAGGACCGTGAGATCCTCCCCGAATTAGCGTCAGTCACTATTTGTAGACGGGCGCCGGTTCTTCGGCCACCGGTGGCGGGGCCTTGCCTTTGCCTTTGCCGATTGTTCCGCAAGCGGAGAGGCTGGCAACGGAAAGCAACGCAACTGTTACGATTAGAATTCTGCTCATCAATATTTCCTTCCCTCTGTGATCGGAATGGTTATTCGAAGGCAACATTCATAGTATTAGTGGCATTTCGAGATTCGGCCTAGTGCGGAAAGGGCACACTCGTCAGTCGGATTATCGTTACCAAACTTTGAAGATTTAAATGCATGTCGGCCTTACCCCAATACCGCACTCAGATAGAGTACATTATCAAATGATCAATACCGGAGTTCCAACAGGCGTCCGCGCGTAGAGATCAACGATATCGTCGTTCGTAAGTCGGATGCAGCCGTTGGAAACCGCCTGCCCTATGGTCCAAGGTGCGTTCGTGCCGTGGAGGCGGAACTTGGTATCCTGACCGTTGCGATAAAGGTATAGGGCTGAGGCCCCCAACGGGTTGTGGGGACCGCCGGAAACTCCACCGGCGTATTGCGCCAGCTCCGGCTTGCGTCTGATCATGCTTGCGGTCGGCGTCCATGACGGCCATTCGGCCTTTCGGCCGACAACGGCCTGGCCTTTGAGGGTAAGGCCCTCCTCTCCGACGCCTATTCCGTAGCGCATCGCCCATCCACCATCTTCGATCGAGTAGAGGTAGCGTTGCGTGGTGTCCACAACAATCGTTCCGGCTGGCTCGTTGCCGTCGTATCGGACGTGTTGTTTTCGGTAGCGGCGATCGACGCCGGGCGTTCCGCCATACAGGGATGGGAAGGAAACACCCCGCCAACTTGAGCCGCACCCGGCCAACAGGCCAAGGCTGCCGATGACCAGGAATCTCCGTGTAATGCGGTGATTGTCCATCTTTACCTGCTGAGAAAAATGGTGCGCCCCGATTCGTTTTTTAGCATTACAATATTCTCTGTCCAGTTCCAATGAACTACACCCAGCGACAGGATAGATAATGACACTCCAGGTTTTTCGCCCGCGTTCCGGGTGAAATGGACAGAAAGGACTGTATATCTGGAAAGAGGGCCTGGGTGCAGTGCATGAATCGGGTAAAAAAATATCGCGATTCTTGTGTGTTGCTGCTGCTGTTTGATTGGAAGATCGGGGCTTCGAGTGCATTTCATGGAATGACTTGCGATGTCGCGCGCGCTCGATTAGTCGAAAGCTAAACGTTAGGAATGACAGTATGAATCTAGGCTTCGCTGGGAAGGTTGCGCTTGTGACGGGCGCCGGTTCCGGAATTGGCGCAGCCGTGTGCCGGCAACTCGCTGCTGAGGGAGCGGAAGTGGTTGCTGCGGATGTTGACGCTGTCGCCGTGCACCTGGTTGCCGAGGAGATTCGCTCGAACGGGGGCAAGGCCCATGATGTCGCGGCCGACGTCGCCGATGCCCAGGCGGTGGAAAAGCTGGTGACGTTCGCCGTGCAGACCTGCGGCGGCCTGCATCTGGCGGTCAACAATGCCGGCATCGAAGGCATCCGCAAGGCGACGGCCGACTATCCGCTCGATGGCTGGCATGCATTGATGAACGTAAATCTGCATGGCGTCTTCTACTGTATGAAGTACGAGATCGCGGCCATGGTGGCACAGGGTGGGGGCGCCATCGTCAACACGTCTTCCATTCTGGGCTCAGTCGCGCTGCCCACTGCCGCCGCCTATACGGCCGCCAAGCACGCAGTGGTTGGGCTGACGAAGGCGGCCGCGATCGAGTATGCCCGCACGGGTATTCGCATCAATGCTGTGGCGCCGGGATGGATCGACACGCCGCTGTCCGCCTCGAATTCGGAGGTGGCAACCAGTAGACGCATGATGTCGCTGCAGCCTATGGGGCGTCGCGGTACGCCAGACGAGGTAGCGGCTCTGATCTGTTTCCTGTTGTCGGAGCAGGCGAGTTTCATCACTGGAAGCGTTCACCTCGTAGACGGCGCCTATACTGCTCACTGAGCAAGCTGCACCACTCAATCGTTGAAATTCACTGCCCCGCGGGTCAAGGCCTGTATCGCCGGTGCCGCTAGTGGCGACTGCGCTCTTTTTGCATGCATATCATCCAAAATAAAAACGTTTTTATTTTTCTTGAAAACGTTTTTATTGGCTGCTACCTCTAATCTCCAGGAGAAGGCCGGGGCTTGGGAGGGTGCATGGCGACTGAGATCCACAGGGCGCGGCGCGCACCGACGCCAACGATAAAGACCTTGGCCGAGTTGACGGGCTATTCCATCGCCACGATCTCGAAGGCGCTGCGCGAATCTCCCGTGGTCGCCCCGGCGACAAGAGACATCATCTACAAGGCGGCACGCGAAGTCGGTTACCAGGCCAATGCGCGCGGCATGGCGCTTCGCACCGGCAAGAGTTTTCAAGCCGCCGTGCTGATGCCGGTCACCGCAGCGCGTGACTATGAGTGGGACGGCGTCGAATACACCCAGACCTTGAGCGGCATCAGCCAGGCGCTCGAAGGCACGGACTATCGGATGTCGGTGCATGTCATCCGCGACGCGGCCGATGGAGCCGAAGCCGCGCGCCGGATCGTCGATCAGGGGTTGGCCGACGGTCTGATTTTCTCCGGTATTCTCGCCGAAGACCCGCGCATCGATCTGCTCGTCGCCGAGCAGTTTCCCTTCGTCTCGATGGGGCGTTGCCGCAAGGATCTCTCTTACGCCCATGTCGATATTGACAACGAATGGGCGGCGTATGCGGCAACCGCGCGGTTGATCGCCGGTGGCCACCGGCGGATCGCGCTCGTCAATCCGGAGCGGCGGCTCTCCTACGCGATCGACAGGATCGATGGCTTTTCCAGGGCGTTCCGTGAGGCGGGCCTGGATGCGCCGGTGGAGTTGATCGCCGAGGGCGATCTTTCGACGCATTTCGGCCGACAGACAGTGATCGATTTCCAGCAGTTCGACGACGCCCCGACGGCGTTTGTTTGCATCAACGAATCCACCACGCTCGGTGTGCTCTCCGGGCTTGGCAGTCTCGGGCGCCAGGTCGGCGTCGATGTCGACGTCATTGCCTATGACGACATCAACGTCAGTGCCTATTTCACGCCGCCGATCACCACCTTTTACCAGCCGATCGAGGTGCTCGGACGCACACTCGGACAATTCCTGCTGCGCCTTATGGAGGGTGAGGACCCCACGGCGTTCTGGCAGGTCTTTAGGCCGACGTTGATCGCACGGCAGCCCGACAATCTCGGCGGCCGTCTGGTCCAAAGTTAATCATCCAAGGAGGAGAACCATGAAAAAACTGATGATTGCCCTGGCTGTAGCAGCCCTTGCTTCGAGCGTGTCTCACGCTGCCGATCTCGGCGGCAAACTGCTGAAGGTCGGCTCCGACACGACCTCGCCGCCGATGGAGAGCATCGATCCGGCGACCGGACAGGTCGTCGGCTTCGATGTCGATGTGGTCAACGCCGTCTGCGCCAAGATCAACTGCCAGGCCGAATTCGTCACGACCGGCTGGGACGGCATCTTCGCAGCCCTCGACCAGGGCAGCTTCGACCTCGTCGCGTCGGGTGTCTCGATCACCGAGGAACGCAAGAAGGCGATGGATTTTTCCGATCCCTACATCGTCAACAGCCAGGCGGTGCTGATGCGCGTTGAAGACCAGGGCATCACGCTCGACCGCTTCAAGGACGCCGGCAGAAAGCTGTCCGCCCAGGCGAACACGACAGATGCCCAGGTTGCCGAGGGTGTCGTCGGCAAGGAGAACGTCGCCGCCTACGATACCTTCAGCGCCGCGATCATCGCGCTCAAGAACAAGGACGTCGACGGCGTCGTCATCAACGGCGCCAATGCGGCCGCCTACGAACGCGAATTCGCCGGTGAGCTCGTCGTTGCGATCAAGGACCTCGAATCCGACCCGCTCGGTCTCGTCTTCCGCAAGGGCGATGAAAACGTCGCGGCCTTCAATGAGGGCCTGAAGATGATCAAGGACGACGGCACGCTCGACCAGCTCGTCAACAAATACTGGGGCCTCAAGTAAGCTCACAATGCCGATCGGACCCGGAGCGCGTGCTCGCGCTCCGGGTCTTCCGTCTGTCTACTATGCCCCCGGAGGAATGAATGTCGTTCCTGAGAAGCGTGCGTCCGAGCAATCTCATCATCCTGACCGCGCTGCCCTTCATCATCTATCTCTTCATTTCCTCCGGCGACTACCAGCGCTCGCTGCGGGCGATCCTCGGCGTCGAAAACGGCTCATCGGCCTTCGTGCCGGGCTTTCTGGCGCTGGCGATCGCGTTTGCGTCAGGGATCGCTTTGCTCGTTTTCTCGCGCGCCAAGGCGCCGCGTCCGCGACTGGCCAATGTCGCAGCCGTGCTCAATCTTGCCGCTGCGGCCGTCCTCGTCATCGGCCACAACATCCATCCCTTCGTCGCATCCGTCGTTGCCAACGGTGTCGATCCGTTCAAGTCGACACTGATCGCCAAGGGCGTGACGCCACGGCAATTGACCGAGGCGGCCGATCTGATGGTGCGTGGCGTCGAAGCGTGGTTGTTCCCATTTTATTTCGCGGTTACCGTGATCGGCCTCGGCCTTTTCTTCCTGAGCAAACGTTCAGGCTCAGCGCCTGACGACCGGGTGCGGCGCCTTGCCCGCTGGATCATTGGTCTGGTCAACGGCGCGGGCCTCGTGTTCGTCTTCTTCTTCGCCCACATCGCATTTGCCGCAGGCGTCGCGACCACCATCCGTGCGGCGATAGCGGCCTACATCCTGGCAGCGCTCATGGGCCTTGTCTGGGTCGGGTTGCTGCAACTCAGATCGACGGTCAGGACCAGCCTCTACTTCGCCATTGCTACGCTGGTGCTGGCGCTGGCCGCCGGCTGGTTCCTTCTGCAGCCACGCGATACCTACGTGCTCGCCGGCACGCTCGAGGGCAAGGTCGGCATCGTGACCAACACACCGGCGGGACTGATCAGCGCCGTGCGCTTCGGCCAGTATGACGGCGCGCCGCAGACTGAGACCCCGGTGCGTACCTTCGTCGGCCCGACCGAGGCGCTGGCCTCGATCGCCAAGGGCGAGGGCGTTTCGGCGGCACTGCTGCCGGCAGCTTCGGCTCCGGCCGATATGCCCGTGCTCTGGAAGACCGAAACGCTGAACGACCGCGATCGGGCGGCGGGCGTCACAGTCGCAGTGCTTGCGATCATCCTCGGCCTCTTGACCTTCGGCGGCTATCTGCATCAGCGCCATCCGCTGGCAATCGGATCGGAGTTCATCGTCGATACGATCCGCGGTATCCCCATGCTGGTGATCGTACTCTATGTCGGCCTGCCCTTGAGCGGCGCGCTCAAGGATGCGTCCCAAGGCGTGCTCGACCCGCCAAACCTGATGCGCGGCATCGTCGCGATGGCGCTTGCCTATTCGGCCTATCTCGCCGAAATCTTCCGCTCCGGCATCAACGCCATTCCGGTCGGCCAGGTCGAGGCGGCGCGCAGCATTGGCCTCAACCGCTGGCAGACGGCACGCCTCGTCGTGCTGCCGCAGGCCTTCCGCATCATCATTCCGCCGCTCGGCAACGAACTGATCGCCATCCTCAAGGACACGTCGCTGCTGTCGATCCTGTCGATCCGCGACATCACCCAACGCATGCGCGAGTTCCAGTCGGCGAGCTTCCTGCCGTTCGCGCCCTATAACTCGGCTGCAATCTTCTACATCTTCCTGACGCTGGCGGCGGCCAGCCTCGTCAACATGATCGAGCGGAAATATGACATCAAGCACCGCTAGGCGACCGACGGTCCTGATCACAGGCGCCTCCCGCGGGCTCGGCGCCGAATTGGCACGGATATATGCCGTGGACGGCTGGCGCGTTATCGCCTGCCAGCGGGGGGCACTTCCGACCGAAGGCGGTGCCGATCGACTGCCGCTCGATGTCGCCGATCCCCCTTCGATCGATGCTCTGGGGCAAGCGCTCCAGGGCGTGGCGATTGACGTGCTGATCAACAATGCGGGCGTGCGTGGTGATACGGGTGGTCTTTCCAGCCTCGAAACGGAAGACTTCCTGGAAGTGATGCGGGTCAACGCGCTGGCGCCGCTTCTGTTGACGCGGGCGCTTCATAGCAACCTCAAGGCCGGTGAGCGCCGGATCGTCGCCAATATCAGCAGCCGCGCCGGCTCACTTGCCGAGGGCACGCTCGACGACGATGACGGCGACTACGCCTATCGCTGCTCCAAGGCGGCGCTGAACATGGCGACGGTCAAGCTCGCGCAGGATCTGAGGGGCGACGGCATTTCGGTGCTGTCGCTGCACCCAGGCTGGGTGCAGACGGACATGGGCGGCAGCGACGCCGTCGTTTCGGTCGCGTCCAGTGCGGCCGGGCTGAAGGCGATCATCGACAGGGCAGATATGGCCGATAGCGGCAGTTTCCGCGCCTATGACGGGCGGCGGGTTTCGTGGTGACAGGACAGGCGGAGACAATGGCAGCGAGAGAGTTGAAGACCGAGCAGGAACTGGCGACGATCCGGGCGTGGCTGAGCGCCACTTACGGCATCGAGGCAAGCCTTTCGCCGCTGCCGGGCGAACATGATCTCAACTATCGGGTCTCGGCCGCCGATGGCCAGGAATACCTGCTGAAGCTGCACGCGGCCGGCGATGCGGACGAGCTCGACATGCAGGTGTCGGTGCTCGAGCACCTTGCCGCCAAGGCATCGGATCTGTCGGTTTCGCGCGCGTTGCGCGATCGTTCCGGCGCCGTCACCGGCAAGATCGAACTTCGCGGTCCGCGCACGGCGCGGCTCCTCTCCTGGCTTCCCGGCGACATCTGGGCCAAGGCGCCGGTGCGCAACGCCGCCAGTGCCGAGAGCCTCGGACGGTTGCTGGCTGGTCTTGATCGCAGCCTCGAAGGCTTCATGCACGCTGGCACCAAGCGGCTCTATGCTTGGGACATCGGCCGGGCCGACATGCATCGCAAACACTTGGAATTGATCGACGGCCCGGACAAGCGCGCGGCGGTCGACGCGATCCTTGATCATTTCGCTTTGGCTGTCCTGCCTCGCCTTGCGACCTGCCCGATGCAGGTCATTCACAACGACGCCAACGATTACAATGTGCTGCTCGACGGCCAAGGCCAGGTCAGTGGTCTGCTCGACTTCGGCGACATGGTCGAGACCTGGCGCGTTATCGAGATCGCCGTCGCTTCGGCCTATGCGCTGATCGGAGCAGCGGATCCGATCGGGACCATTGCAGCATTGGCCGGCGCCTATCACCAGGTCAATCGCTTGAGCGAAACCGAAGTCGAGCTGGTCTTCGATCTCGTCATGACCCGCTACGCCGTCAGCATGTGCATGGCGGCAAAACAGATCCGCGACAATCCTGAAAATACCTATCTGCTCGTCAGCCAGGAGGATGTCTGGCGCGAACTGAAGAGGCTCCAGAGCGAGAACCGGGNCCCGCATCCGCGATGCCTGCGGTTTGGCGCCGATTCCGCATGCGGCCGCGGTCGTCCGTTGGCTCGAGAAGAACGCGCACGATTTTGCGCCGATCGTTCGTCCTGACGTCGCCAAGCCGGAGGTCGCGGTCTTCGACTTCTCCGCATCCGGCCCGGAGGCCGCGCAATGGGCGAGCCCTGATGCAGCAGAAGCCGAAGCGCGCATAGCGGCGAGGATCGGCAGCGAGCGTGCGGCCTTCGGCATAGGTCTTTATGGCGAAGACCGGGGCATCTATCAGGGTGAGGCTTATCAGACGTCGGTCGAAGGCGCGCGTCGCTCCGTGCATCTCGGCGTCGATATCTTCGCGCCGGTGCACGAGCCGGTTTCGGCACCCTTTGCCGGCAAGGTCGCCTTCATTCACGATGACGCCGTCCCTTACGGCTTCGGCCCGACCGTGCTGCTCGAGCACGAGATCGATGGTGGTGTCTGCTTCTGGACGCTCTACGGCCACCTGTCGCGCGAAATCGTCGCCAAGCTCTCCGAGGGGCAGGCGATCGCCAAGGGCGAGGTCTTCGCCGCCTTCGGCGCGGCCGAGGAAAATGGCAACTGGGCGCCGCATCTGCATTTCCAGATCGTCACCGATCATCTCGGCCTCGGCGGACGCATGCATGGCGTCGGCGTGCGCGACCAGTGGCAGGTGTGGCGCGATGTGAGCCCGGACCCGAGCGTGGTGCTCGGCCTCTCCGTGCCGGTCTCGGTGATCGTGCCCCGCGACAATGAGTTTCTGGTGCGCGAACGTCATCGCCGCATCGGCCGGTCGCTCAGCATCGCCTATAGCGTAGCACCGCTGAAGATCGTCGGCGGCGAGGGCGCACACCTGATCGACGAGGAGGGCACGCGCTGGCTCGACATGGTCAACAATGTCTGCCACGTCGGCCATTGCCATCCCCGCGTCGTTAGGGCGGCGCAGGCGCAGATGCGGCGGCTCAACACCAATTCGCGCTACCTGCACGATTCGCTGGTCGAGTACTCCCGCCGGCTTGCCGCGCAGTTTCCGGATCCGCTCAACGTCTGCTTCTTCGTCAATTCCGGCAGCGAGGCGAACGATCTCGCCATCCGCTTGGCGCGTGCCTATACCGGCAACCGCGACATCATCACGGTCGACCATGCCTATCACGGCCACCTGTCGAGCCTGATCGACGTCAGCCCCTACAAGTTTGCCGGCAAGGGCGGGGAGGGGCAGCAGGCGCATGTGAAGGTCGCCGAGATGCCCGACCTCTATCGCGGGCGCTACCGTTACGGCGACGTCCATGCCGGCAGGAAGTATGCCGAGGACGTGCGCAGGCAGGTTGAGGCTCTCGCTGCAAACGGTCGTAGCCCGGCGCTGTTCTTCAGTGAAGGCATTCTCGGCACCGGCGGACAACTATCGCTGCCGGAGGGTTATCTGCGTGAGGCCTATGCGCATGTGCGCGCGGCAGGCGGACTCTGCCTTGCCGACGAAGTACAGGTCGGCTTCGGCCGCGTCGGCAGTCATATGTGGGCGCACGAGTTGCAGGGTGTTACGCCTGATATCGTCACAATGGGCAAGCCGATCGGTAACGGCCACCCGATGGCAGCCGTCGTCACCACGGAGGCGATTGCCGCCTCGTTCGCCAACGGCATGGAGTATTTCAACACCTTCGGCGGCAATCCGGTTTCGGCCGAAATCGGCCTTGCCGTGCTCGACGTCATCCGCGACGAGCGGCTGATGCACCATTGCCGGGTCGTCGGCGACCGGTTGATGGACGGTGCCCGAGTGCTCGCCGGAAAACATGCGATCATCGGCGACGTCAGAGGCTACGGTCTCTTCACCGGCATCGAGCTGGTGCGCGATCGCGAGACGCTGGAGCCGGCCGCGCGTGAGCTCGATTTCGTCATCGCCGAGATGAAGCGCGAGCACCGAATTCTGCTCAGCAGCGAGGGGCCGCACCACAATGTGCTGAAGGTAAAGCCGCCGGCACCGTTCAGCGTCGAGGATTGTGACCGCTTCCTCAATGCGCTCGACGAGACGCTCGGTCGTCTAACCGTCTGAGACAAAAGCCCAAAACGGCCGCCCTCCGAGCGGCCGTTTTGTTATTGCTCCTGGCCTTCAACAGCAAAATCGGACCCATGCGATTTTCCGCTTTACAAGAAAGTTAAACGTTTTTATCGTTCATATAAACGTTTAACTAGGCGCATAGCTCATGCCGTTGGCCTTTGCTAAGCGCTCCGCCGGCAGGGAGGGCCCGTTGGCAGCGATCCGTATCGAAAATTTGCGCAAAGGCTTTGGTTCGCTTGAAGTCTTGAAGGGTATCAACCTCGATATCGCCGACGGCGAGTTTGTCTGCTTCCTTGGCCCGTCGGGCTGCGGCAAGAGCACGCTCCTGCGCTCCATCGCCGGGCTCGAGGAGCTGGATAGTGGCTCCATCCGCCTCGGAGAGCGCGACATCACCGACGTTTCCTCGGCCAGGCGTGACATCGCCATGGTCTTCCAGAACTACGCGCTCTATCCGCACATGAATGTGCGCAAGAACTTGTCCTTCGGCCTGGCGCTGAACGGCATGAAGCGCGACGAGATCGACCGCCGCGTGAACAATGCGGCCGACATCCTGCGCATCAACGAATTGCTTGCCCGCAAGCCGCGTCAGCTTTCCGGCGGCCAGCGCCAGCGCGTGGCGATCGGTCGAGCGATCGTGCGCGAGCCGAAGCTCTTCCTGCTCGATGAGCCGCTGTCGAACCTCGATGCGGGCTTGCGCGTCACCATGCGCGTCGAGCTTGCAGCGCTGCATGAGCGCCTCGGCGTGACGATGATCTATGTGACCCACGACCAGGTGGAGGCGATGACGCTCTCCGATCGCGTCGTGGTCCTCGACAAGGGCAAGGTCAGCCAGTTCGGCACGCCGCTCGAGCTTTTCTACCAGCCGGCGAACCTGTTCGTCGCCGGCTTCATTGGCTCGCCAAAGATGAACTTCGTCGCCGCGAACCTGGTCCGCCAGGACCGTTCCGAATTGACGCTTTCGGGCGGTGGCCTGGTGCGGGACCTGACGCTCGAAACGCTGTCTTCGGCTGTCGTCACCAAGGACAAGCCAATCACCATCGGTATCCGGCCGGACAAGCTCGAGCTTGTTTCGCCCGAGGAAGCGCATCTGGTCGGCGAGGTTCGCCTGGTCGAGCGCCTCGGTACCGAAAGCCACGTCCATATCGGCCTTGAAAACGGTTCCGACATGACCGCGGTCGTGCGCGGCACGCACCCGGTTTCAAACCGCGAGCGCATCTATCTGCGCATCCCTGCCGAGCATTGCCATCTGTTCGATGTCGACGGCAAGGCGATTGCGCGGGCGCTCGATCCCGAGACGCAGATGCTGATCAATCAGGAAAAAAGCAAAAGGGTCGCGTGACCCGAATGAGGAGGAGAAGCATGCTCAACAGGAAGTCGATCATCGGCTCGCTGATGGTTCTGGCAATGGCCGGAACCGCCACGGCCCGCGCGGAAGAAGTGCTGCGCTTTGCGACCTGGGACACGGAGGAAAGCCTGGCGATCCAGCAGGAAATCGCCAAGAAGTTCGAGGAAAAGCACCCGGGCGTGAAGGTCCAGGTGGAGCCCTATGCGGATGGTTACGATCAGAAACTGATCGCCGCCTTCGGCGCCGGCAACCCGCCTGACGTGATGTATATGTGGAACTTTCCGCAATACTACACGTCGCTAGAGCCGCTCGACGACCTGATCGCCAAGGACGCGGCCGAGATCAAGCCGGACGATTTCCCGAAGGGCCTGATGAACACTGTTCGTGTCGAGGGCAAGACCTACGGCATGCCGTCGGGCTTCACCACCCAGGTGGTGTTCTACAACAAGGACATGTTCGCCAAGGCTGGCGTCGAGGAGCCGAAGGACGGCTGGACTTGGGACGACCTGCGCGCCAAGGCGGCCAAGTTCCGCGATGAGCCGAACAAGGTCTATGGCTTCGCCGTCGACGCCAAGCCGGACCCTTACGACTTCGAGCAGTTCCTCTGGTCTAACGGCACCAAGTACATCTCCGACGACGGCAAGCAGGTCGACGGCTACATGAACAGCGATGCGGCAGCGCAGGTGCTCGACATGTTCGGCGACATGGCCAAGAAGCAGGAAGCGATCACGCTGAACCTCGGTGACGACACGTCTGGTAGCACGCTCTTCAAGGGCGGCAAGATCGCCATGTTCCAGAGCGCCATGTGGTCGAAGTCCGGCATCGATGCTTCGGGCATCAAGTATGGCGTCGCGCCGCTGCCGAAGTTCGGCGACAAGACCGCCCATTCGGCGCTCGGCGTTTCGGCGATCTCGATCGCCAAGGACGCGGCGCATCCGGATCTCGCCTGGGAATTCGTCAAGTTCTTCTCTTCGCCCGAAGCCGTCGCCATGCGCGTCAACGACCTGCCGGTGCGCACCAGCGTTGCGGAAGAAAAGGGCATGACCAGGGACCCGATCTACAAGCCCTTCTTCGACATTCTCGCCACCTCGAACACCGAGACCCATGCGTTCCTAAAGAATGCCAACTGGGGCAAGGTCCAGGACAATCTCGCCCGCGCCATCGAAGCGACCATGATCGACCAGGGTAATGCCAAGCAGCATCTCGACGATGCGGTCAACCGCTCGAAGCGGCTGATGAAGTAAGAAAAGGGAGTACGGGGAGATGGATATGACCTATGCCGGTGCAGAGCCAAAGGTGGCAAGGCGCAAGCGCTCCGCCATCGCGCGCTATGCGGCGCCCTATCTGTTCATCTCCCCGTGGATCCTCGGGTTCCTGTTCTTCACGCTCGGCCCGCTCGTCTTCTCGCTGACGATGAGCTTCTACGACTGGCCTGTTGTCGGTGAGCGTACCTTCGTCGGGCTCGAAAACTACCGCTCCATGCTGTTCGAGGATCCGCAGTTCTGGGAAAGCCTCTGGATTACGGTGAAGTTTGCGGCGATCTACGTGCCGTTCAACATCGTCATGTCGTTCCTGCTGGCGCTGATGCTGCACCACATCACCTTTGCCAGCGGCTTCTTCCGCACCGCCTTCTACCTGCCGAGCGTCATTTCCGGCGTCGCGCTGGTGACGATCTGGAGCTGGATCTACAGCAGGGAATACGGCCTCTTAAACTTCATGCTGTCCTTCGTCGGCATCGAAGGGCCGAACTGGCTCGGCGATCCGAACCTTGCGATCGTCGCCATCATCATCGCCAGTCTCTGGGGCCTTGGCGGCACCATGCTGATCTTGCTTACCGGCCTCAAGGCGATCCCGAAGGAACTCTACGAGGCGGCGACCGTCTCCGGCGTTCCCGGCTGGGCGCAGATGGTGTTCATCACCCTGCCGATGCTCGGGCCGATGCTGCTCTTCACCTTCATCACCTCGATCATCTCGGCCTTCCAGCAGCTGACGATCGCGCTGCTATTGACCAAGGGCGGGCCGCTCGGCTCCACCTATTTCTTCGCCATGTACATCTACGACAACGCCTTCAAATATTTCGACATGGGCTACGCTGCCGCCGGCTCCTGGGTGATGTTCATCATCGTTCTGCTGCTCAGCCTTGGCGTCATGCGCTGGTCGGCCGCCTGGGTCTATTACGAAGGTGAAGTCCGCCAGAACGATGGAGACGGCCATGCGTAAGACGCTGCTCTATTCCGCGCTCATCCTGCTCTCGGCGCTGTTCATCGCGCCGTTCTATTGGACCTTCATGACGGCGATCAAAAGCAGCGCCGAGCTCTACCAGTTCCCGCCGGTCTTCTGGCCGTCCGAATGGCATTGGGGGAACTTTGCCGCCGCCTGGAACAAGCAGCCCTTCGGCACCTACCTCACCAATTCGCTGATCGTGGTGGTGCTGTCGACCGTCGGCCAACTCATCTCCTCCTCGCTGGTGGCCTATGGCTTCGCCCGCTTCCGTTTCCCCGGCCGCGACCCGTTGTTCATCCTGCTCTTGGCGACGATGATGATCCCGTGGGACGTGAAGATGATCCCGCTCTATATGGAGTTCAACCTGCTCGGCTGGATCAACACGCTGAAGCCCTTGATCGTGCCCGCCTATTTCGCCGACGCCTTCTTCGTCTTCCTGCTTCGCCAGTACATCATGACCGTGCCGATGGAGATCGACGAGGCCGCGCGCATGGATGGCGCCAACGCCTTCGACATCTACTGGCGCATCCATCTGCCGCTGATGATGCCGGCGCTGGTGCTGGTCGGCACCTTCCACTTCATGAACGCCTGGAACGACTATCTCGGCCCGTTGATCTTCCTCAACGATCAGTCGAAATACACGCTGACGCTCGGCCTCTCGATGTTCAAGGGCCTGCACGAGGTGGACGTGACGTCGATTGCCGCAATCACCGTCATCCTCTGCCTGCCGCCGCTCGCGCTCTTCTTCGTCGCCCAGCGCTACATCATGGATGGCGCGGTCGGATCGTCGGTGAAGGGATAAAGGCATGCTGTTCGATATCGACTACGTCCCCTTCAGCCGCAGGGGCCGGTTCCTGACGCTCTCGATGATGCGGGTGCCGGGCCGCGACGGCGAGCGTGCGCTCTATCTGCGCCATGTCGCCGGCGGCGACGAGCGGCGGTCCCTCGGTCGCCTCTGCCGTGTCGAATTCCTCGATGCGGCGGGCAAGACCGCGACGCCCGTGCTCGTGCTTTCGCCGGAACGGCTCGACGCCCGCATCGGCGAGGGGGAGGTCACCTTCGTCATCGGCGAAGGAGAGCGGCTGCACATCGCCGGCAAACGGGCCGGCGTGCGCTTCTATCTCGAAGGCTCGCGCTACGACTATGTCTACCGCACGCCGAACGGCGAGGATTGCCTCGTTGCCGCGGTTGAGAACGTCAAGTTCATCCCGCGCGCGATCACAGGCGACCTTAAGGTCACCGGTGCCTGGCAGCGCGACCATTCGGAGGACGTATCCTTTTCTTTCTCGGGCACCGATGCCTTCGAGGGCCATGTCGATTTCTTCCGCACGGTGCCGCCTGTTGATCGACCCGGCCGTTTCGCTGAGGCCCTTTCGGGTGCAACGGCCGATTTCGCCCAGTGGCACGCGCGCGTTCCGAAGGGCGTCGCAGGCCAGGACGAGGCACATCGCCTGGCGAGCTATCTGCTCTGGGCGAACGGCGTACCGACCGGCGGCGCGCTGACGCGGCCGACGATCTACATGTCGAAGAACCACATGATCAACATCTGGAGCTGGGACAACGCCTTTTCCGCCCTTGGCGTCGCCGCCTTCGATCAGGACCTTGCCTTCGATCAGTTGGCAGTAATCTTCGACCATCAGGACGCGTCCGGACTGCTGCCGGATTATATCAACGACCGCGACGTACTCTTCGCCTTCACCAAGCCGCCGGTGCATGGGTGGGCGGTGTCGCTGATCGCTGCCGCCGACCCGTCCTTCCTGACGGCAGAGCGCAAGCGTTACCTGCGCGACGCGATTGGCAAGCAGGTCGACTATTGGCTGACTTATGGGCGCAAGGATGCAGCGAGCCTGCCGTCCTACTTCCACGGCAACGACAGCGGCTGGGACAATGCCACCTTCTTTGCCGAAGGCGGCCCGGTAATCTCGCCGGATCTGCCCGTTTTTCTGATCCTTGCCTGCGAGGCGCTGGCGACCCTCTTGGAGGACGACGCGGGCCCTCAGGCGATGTGGCGGCAAAAGGCCGACGGTCTGCAGACCCTACTGTTCGAGCGGCTGTGGACCGGGGAGACCTTCGGTGCACGGCTTGCCGCGGATCCGGAGCGGATCCTGCCGGGAGACAACCTCATCCAGTTCATGCCGCTGCTCTTGGGTGCGCGACTGACTTCTGAGATGCGCAAGAAACTCGTGGCGCGGCTCGTGGCCGGCGGCTTCATCACGGAATGGGGCCCCGCCACCGAGAGCCCGCAGAGTTCGTATTACGAGGACGATGGCTATTGGCGCGGACCCATCTGGGCCCCGACTACCCTTCTCCTCTGGGACGGTCTTCGCCGGCAAGGGAAGATTGAACTTGCGCGCGATGTCGCGGAAAAGTTCTGTTCACTTGCCAGCAAAAGCGGTATGGCCGAAAACTTCGATGCGCGCTCGGGGAGGGGCCTTCGCGATCGGGCATTCGCCTGGACATCCGCAGTCTACCTTCAGCTGGCGGCATCGCTCAGCCGACCCAAATCATCGTGATCTAGCAACCCGTGACGAACAGAGACGCCATGCAGAGACCGACGATCAAGACCATCGCGCAGGAGACGGGGCTTTCCATCGCCACCGTGTCCAAGGCCCTGAAGCATTCGCCTCAGGTTCGCCCGGAAACGCGCGCGATCGTGATCGAGGCGGCCGAGCGCGTCGGCTACGAACTCAACATGCATGGCGTGCAGTTGCGCACCGGCAAGACCTACCAGGTTGCCGCGATCATGACCGCACCTGGCCCGAAGCAGAACGAGTGGGAAGGCGTCGAATACGCCCAGCTCTTGAGCGGCATTTCCTGGGCGCTTGAAGACAGCCCCTATCGCGTTTCGCTCTATGCCGTCCGAAATTTCGAGGAAAGCCAGGCGGTCATCAAGCAGATCGTGTCGCTGAAGAAGGCCGACGGCATCATCATCTCGGGCACGCGCGCCGACGATCCGCGCATCCGCACCATGCAGGCGGCGGACTTTCCCTTCGTCACCTACGGCACCAGCATCCACAACGCGCCACACGCCTATGTCGACGCCGACAATGAACAGATGATCCGGGTGTCGATGGCGCGGCTGGTCGAGCGCGGCCATCGCCGCATCGCGCTGCTCAATCCGCTTTCTGACTTGAGCTACGGCATCACCCGGCTCGAAGCCTACAAGCGTGCCCTTGAAGTCGCTGGCCTGCCCTATGATCCGGCCCTCGTCGCCCATGGCCGGCTGACGCCGGCCTTCGGCCGCGAGAACGTGCTCACGATGTCTGAACTCAGCAATGCGCCGACCGCCTATATCTGCGCCAACGAAGCCTCAGCGCTCGGCGCTTTCTCCGGCTTCCATGAGCGCGGTCTGGTGCATGGGCGTGATGCGGTGATCAATGCCACCGACGACCTCAATGTCAGCCAGTATTTCGCGCCGCCGATCACCACCTATTACCTGCCGATCAGTGAGCCGAGTAGCCTGCTCGGCGCCTATATTTTGAGGCGCATGGAAGGCGAACCGCCGGAGGCGCTGCAGACGCTCCTGATGCCTAACCTCATCGAGCGCTGCGACGATCGCTTGAACCCGAACCGTTGACGATTTTTTTGCCCGAACAGGGCGCCCTTTCATGCTCGTGGATATAAACGTTTATATCCACGACAAGCAGACAAAACCCGAGGCTGGAACCAACCGGCCGAATGAAATGACGAAGGACCGGACCCCCGTGCACATGCCCCTGACGAGATCGAACCGCTTCAACGCCAAAGAGCAGCAGACCGACATGCTGGAACTCGGCGTCTGCTACTATCCAGAGCAGTGGCCGCGCGCGAAGTGGGAGGAGGACGCGCGCCGCATGGTCGAGCTCGGGCTTGCCTGGGTGCGCATCGGTGAATTCGCCTGGGCGAAGATCGAGCCGAGGTCGGGTGAGTTCCATTGGGAATGGCTGGACGAGGCGATCGAAGTGCTCGGCAATGCCGGCCTCAAGGTGATCCTCGGCACGCCGACCGCCGCCCCGCCGAAGTGGCTGATCGATCGCTATCCGGATATCCTGCCCGTCGACGTCAAGGGCGTGGTGCGCAAGTTCGGTGCCCGCCGTCACTACTGCTTTTCCAGCCGCCGCTACCGCATCGAAGCGGCGCGCATCTCGCAAGCCATGGCCGAGCGCTACGGCAATAATGCCTTCGTGCACGCCTGGCAGACGGATAACGAATATGGCGACCACGACACGATCTACAGCTATTCCGACGAGGCGCTGCGCGCCTTCCGCGAATGGCTGGCTGAGCGCTACGGCACGGTCGAGGAACTGAACCGGGCTTGGGGCACGGCATTCTGGGCAATGAACTATCTGAGCTTCGACGAGGTCGAACTTCCCAACAATCTTGTGGAAGAGCCGAGCCCGACTCATATCGTCGACTATATCCGCTTCTCCTCCGACCAGGTGAAGAGCTTCAACAAGGCGCAGGTCGATATCATCCGCAAACACTCGCCGGGCCGTCCGGTGACGCACAATTTCATGTCGCAAAATACCGATTTCGATCACTACAAGGTCGGCGAGGACATCGATATCGCGTCGTGGGACGTCTATCCGATGGGTGGACTGCTCAACGGCCGTCTCTCCTCCGAAGACAAGGGCCGTTACCTCCGCGTCGGCGATCCGGATCAGCCGGCCTTCAACCACGATCTCTACCGCGCCGTCGGCAACGGTCGCGTCTGGGTGATGGAGCAGCAGCCGGGTCCGGTGAACTGGGCTTCGCACAACCAGTCGCCGGCCGACGGCATGGTCCGGCTCTGGACCTGGCTCGCCTATGCCCATGGCGTCGACATGGTTTCCTATTTCCGCTGGCGTCAGGTGCCGTTTGCGCAGGAACAGTTCCATGCCGGACTGCTCTTGCCGAACAGCGAGGCGGACCAGGGATATCTCGAAGTTGCGCAGGTCGCCGAGGAGATGAAGCGGCTGCCGAAGGGCGAGCGCCGCGAGAAGGCCAAGCTCGCGATCCTGCTCGACTATAATTCGCGCTGGGCGACCCGGGCGCTGCCGCAGGGCCGCACCTATCTGGCGTCGCAGATCGCGCTCGACTGGTACTCGACCGTCGCTCGCTTCGGCGTCGACGTCGACATCATCGGCCAGCACTCGGATCTCGAGGGCTACCAGTTGGTGCTGGCGCCCGACCTCGTAATTCCGGATCAGGCGTTCGTTCAGAACCTAGCCGCTTCCGGCGCCAAGGTTCTGTTCGGACCGCGCAGTGGAAGCAAGACCGAGGATATGCACATTCCCGAAGGCTTGCCGCCAGGGCCGCTCGCCTCGCTGATCGACGTCAGCGTCGCGCGCGTCGAGTCGCTTCCGGAGTTTCATGCCGAGAGCGTGCTTTACGGCAACGAGACTTACCCGGCTGGCGTCTGGCGCGAGACGGTCAGGACCAGAGAGAGCGTGCTTGCGACCTTCGAGGGTGACTACCGCAATGGTGCCCCGGCGCTAGTCGGCAACGACAAGGCGCGGTATCTGGCAACCGCGGCACGCGGTGAATTCTTGAGCAAGGTGATCGGCGATGCGCTTGGTTGGGCTTCGGTCGAGGCGCTCGCAGATCTCGGCGATCTGCGCATCACCCGTCGCGGCAAGCTTACCTTCGCCTTCAACTACGGCAAGACGGCCGTCGACGTGCCGGCAGCGGCCGGTGCGACCTTCCATGTCGGCGGCCGCAGGCTCGATCCGGTCGACGTCGCGATCTGGACGGAGTGATAGGGAAGCGGGCAACAGACCCGCTTTCCAACCGATCTCGCTCGTCACGCCGTGCATAGATCCGGGTGCGCGGTGTGGCGACGATGGCCTGTTTTGGCGCGAGACTCATGTCCGGTCGGCTTCGACCTGAGGATGCGATGAGTGGCAGCCAGCGCAGAGGAGAATGCTCGCTCCGACCGGACGTGGGTGGCGCGCCGATATCTGCTGCCTGAAAAACGGTGCCCAGAAAGCGAGCTGACTGCATCCGGATAGGCGAAAGATGAGAACGGATCTCCCGCAAGCCTTTGAAGACGCGGGTATATGAGACTGGCACAGGCTTTGCATTCCTGTCTTGTATGCAAGATAGAGCAGCACCGACGTTCCATAATCCGATCGAGAAGGCCATCGTCTCCGGCATCCTCTCGGGCCGCATAAAGCCCGGCACACGGCTCAGCGAGAACCAACTGGCCTCTCTCTTCGGCGTGTCGCGGACTCGTGTGCGCGAAGCGATGATGCGCCTCGAGACACGCTGCATCGTTCATGTCAGCCCGCGTAGAGGCTGGTTCGTCGCGGAACCGTCTGCCGAAGAGGCGACGATGGTCTACGGCGCGCGACGCGTCATCGAAGCTGGGCTGCTGCGCAGCATGCGGCGGCTGGCGGAGAGCGGCCGCGACAGGCTGCATGCCCACCTTGCCGAAGAGAAAGCGGCGATCGAAGCCGGCGATCGCCAGCGCCTCACCTGCCTGATGGGCGATTTCCATATTCGTGTGGCCGAATTGGCGGATAACGCCGTTCTCATCGAGATCCTTCGCGATCTCACGGCCAGAACCATTCTGATCTCGATGCTCTATCAGTCGGATTTTCACGCCGTGCAATCCCACCTCGGGCATTGCCGCATCGTCGAAGCGATGGAGCAAGGGGATTTTTCGAAAGCAGCCGCGCTTTCCGTCGAGCACCTGGACGAGGTGGAGACCGGGCTGGACCTGACGCAACACCCCGATCCCCTGGCCGACCTCCGGCGGTCGCTCGCGCTTCCTCCCCAGACCGTGACCCCGCCGTCAAGGACGTCACGCAGCAAAACACCGCGAACCCAAAAAGGAGAATGACCCAATGCTCGCAAGACGACTGTTCATAG
Source organism: Ensifer sp. 22521 (assembly GCF_052044795.1). Classification (NCBI taxonomy): domain Bacteria; kingdom Pseudomonadati; phylum Pseudomonadota; class Alphaproteobacteria; order Hyphomicrobiales; family Rhizobiaceae; genus Ensifer; species Ensifer sp. 22521. Next base: position 22,138 of record NZ_JBQENM010000028.1, on the reverse strand, counting down.
CCATGGCGGCGATGGCCGCCACCATCGGCTTCGGCTCGGTTTCCCACGCCGACGCGCTTGGCGATATCACGTCCCGCGGCACGCTTCGCGTTGCCGTTCCCCAGGATTTTCCGCCTTTTGGTAGCGTTGGCACGGACATGGCGCCAATGGGCTATGACGTCGACATGGCCAATCTGATCGGCGACAAGCTCGGCGTGAAGGTCGAGCTGGTACCGGTCACTAGCGCGAACCGGATTCCCTATCTGCAGACAAACAAGGTCGACCTGGTGATTTCGAGCCTCGGCAAAAATCCAGATCGGGAAAAGGTCATCGATTTCTCCGCCGCCTATGCCCCCTTCTTCAATGGCGTGTTCGCGCCCGCGGAACTCGGGGTCACCAAGCCGGAGGAACTTACAGGCAAGGTCGTAGGCGTCACGCGCGGCGCGGTCGAAGACCTGGAACTGACCAAGATCGTGCCGGCCGATACCGTCATCAAGCGTTATGAAGACAACAACGGCACCATCTCTGCCTTCCTGTCCGGGCAGGTCGAGGCGGTTGCAACCGGCAACGTGGTGGCCGCTGCCATTCTCGCCAAGAACCCACCGAAGCGTCCGGAGCTGAAGTTCCTTATCAAGAACTCGCCCTGCTATATCGGGCTCAGCAAGGAGCAACCCGCCCTTCTCGAAAAGGTCAATGGCATCATCGCCGCCGCCAAGGCCGACGGCTCGCTGAACGCCATTGCGCAGAAGTGGCTCGGCACCGACCTGCCGACAGATCTCTGATCAACCGTCGCCGCGCCGTCTCGCCGCAGTGCGGGACGGCGCCACTGGATGTTCGTCAAACCAGGGGTGCATCTTGAATTACCATTTCGAATTTGGCTGGCTGCTCGAATATTATCCTCAGATTGGCAAAGGGATAGGCATCACCGCTGAACTGATCGCGGTTGGCGCAGTCGCCGGTATTTCGCTCGGAATCTGCTGCGCCTGGGTGAGGGCGCTTGGTCCGGCCTGGCTAAAGCCGGTGGTCGCAGCCTATGTCGAGCTGATCCGCAACACGCCATTCCTGATCCAGCTTTTCTTCGTCTTCTTCGGCCTCCCATCGTTGGGCCTGCAGCTCAGCGAATTGCAAGCCGCCAATATCGCCATGATCGTCAATCTCGGGGCCTATAGTTGCGAGATTATTCGAGCCGGCATTCAGGCGACGCCAAGGGGCCAGTTTGAAGCTGGCGCCAGTCTCGCCATGACTCGCTTCGAGACCTTTCGACATGTCATTCTGGTGCCGTCGCTTCAGCGCATCTGGCCCGCCCTGTCATCCCAAGTGGTCATCGTCATGCTCGGCTCCGCCGTCGTGTCGCAGATCGCTGCCGAAGACCTGACCTTCGCCGCCAACTTCATCCAGTCGAGAACTTTCCGCGCATTCGAGGCTTACATCGTTTCCACGATCATCTACCTCGCGTTGGCGATCTTGCTTCGCCAAGCGCTGGCGATCATCGGCGGGTTCATTTTCCCACGGAGGACCGCGCGATGATCGAGTTCACCCTTTGGGATATATTGCGCAACCTGCTGCTCGCAACTCGCTGGACGGTCGTCCTTTCGCTCGTCTCTTTCCTGGGCGGTGGCATCGTCGGGCTCGCTTTGCTTTTCCTGCGCATCAGCAAACGCAAATCGCTGCGATCGCTCGCCAAATATTACATTGAGCTGTTTCAGGGCACGCCGCTCCTGATGCAGCTCTTCATCGCCTTCTTCGGGCTCGGCCTATTTGGCATCGACGTACCGGCCTGGCTTGCTGCAGGATTGGCGCTGGTCCTCTGGACCGCGGCCTTCCTGGGCGAAATCTGGCGCGGTTGTGTCGAGGCGGTCGCCAAGGGGCAATGGGAGGCCTCCGCCAGCCTCGGCATGGGCTGGCTGCAACAGATGCGTTACGTCATCCTGCCGCAGGCGATGAAAGTCGCCGTTCCGCCGACCGTCGGCTTTTCGGTGCAGGTCATAAAGGGTACCGCGCTGACCTCGATCATCGGCTTTGTCGAACTGTCGAAGGCCGGCACTGTCGTCACCAACGCCACCTTCCAGCCCTTCACCGTCTACGGCCTCGTGGCCCTCATCTATTTCGCGCTCTGCTGGCCCCTGTCGAAGAGCAGCCAGATCCTCGAAAGGAAGCTCAATGTCGCTCATCGAAATCACTGAAGTCCGCAAGAGTTATGGCGCGACGGAAGTGTTGAAAGGCATCAATCTTGATGTCGCGTCAGGCGAAGTCATTGCCATCATTGGCAAGAGCGGTTCGGGTAAATCGACGCTGCTTCGCTGTATCAATGGCCTTGAGACGATCAACAGAGGCTCGATTTCAGTTGCGGGTGCGCAGCTCCTGGACGACGAGGTGCATCTGAAGGCGCTGCGGTTGAAGGTCGGAATGATCTTTCAACAGTTCAATCTTTTTCCTCATCAGACGGTCGGTGGCAACGTTATGCTGTCGCAGACGGTCGTGAAAAAGACGCCGAAGCCAGAGGCGGAGGCGATCGCCCGCAAGATGCTGGAGCGCGTCGGCCTCGCACACAAGTTCGACGCCTATCCCGACGAGCTTTCAGGCGGGCAGCAGCAGCGCGTGGCAATTGCACGCGCGCTTGCCATGCAGCCGATCGCGCTGCTTTGTGACGAGATCACCTCGGCGCTGGACCCGGAGCTGGTCTCGGAAGTCCTGGCGGTTGTGCGCGAACTTGCCGCCGAGGGCATGACGCTGCTAATGGTGACGCATGAGATGAAATTCGCACGCGACGTCTGCTCGCGGGTCGTGTTCATGCATCAGGGCCGTGTCCACGAAGTCGGGCCGCCGGAAGAGGTTTTCGCCCGTCCGCAGACACCGGAACTGAAACAGTTTCTCGGCCTTCATTGAGAGGCCGAGCCAACCGGGGTCCCGCGTCGCAGCTTGGCGCGGCGGCTAGACGCGCTCCAATGCCACCGCGATGCCCTGGCCGACGCCAATGCACATGGTGGACAGCGAATAGCGCCCGCCGGTTTCGTGCAACTCCAAGGCCGCCGTGCCGGTGATGCGCGCGCCGGACATGCCGAGCGGATGGCCGAGTGCGATGGCGCCGCCGTTGCGGTTGACGCGCGCATCGTCGTCGGCGATGCCGAGGTCGCGCAGCACGGCAAGGCCCTGCGACGCGAAGGCTTCGTTGAGTTCGATGACGTCGAACTGCGACTGCTTGAGGCCGAGGCGCGCCATCAGCTTCTTCGATGCGGGGGCCGGGCCCATGCCCATGATGCGCGGCGGTACGCCAGCGGTCGCGCCGCCCAGAATGCGAGCGATCGGCCGCAGCCCATATTTCTTCACTGCTGCTTCCGACGCGATGATCAGGGCGGTCGCGCCATCGTTGACGCCGGAGGCATTGCCGGCCGTCACCGTACCGCCTTCCTTCTTGAAAGGCGTGCCAAGCTTGGCGAGCGCCTCCATCGTCGTTGCGCGCGGGTGTTCGTCGCGGTCGACGACGACAGGCTCGCCCTTGCGCTGCGGGATCGTCACCGAGACGATCTCCTTTGCCAGCCGGCCATTGCCTTGAGCTGCAGCAGCCTTCGCCTGGCTGCGGACGGCAAAGGCGTCCTGGTCTTCGCGGCTAACGTGAAAATCCGCCGCGACGTTCTCGCCGGTCTCGGGCATGGAGTCGACGCCGTACTGCTTCTTCATGAGCGGGTTGACGAAACGCCAGCCGATCGTCGTGTCGTAGATCTCGGCGTTGCGCGAGAAGGCGGTATCCGCCTTCGGCATGACGAAGGGTGCGCGCGACATGCTCTCGACGCCGCCGGCGATCATCAACTCGGCTTCGCCCGACTTGATCGCCCGCGCTGCAGCGATCACCGCATCCATACCGGAACCGCAGAGCCGGTTGATCGTCGTGCCGGACACGCCGACCGGCAGGCCGGCGAGCAGCAACGACATGCGCGCGACGTTGCGGTTGTCCTCGCCCGCCTGGTTGGCGCAGCCAAAGATCACGTCATCGACCGCGTCCCAGTCGACATCGGTGTTGCGTTCGAGGAGTGCCTTGAGTGGGATCGCGCCGAGGTCGTCGGCTCGCACCGAGGAGAGTGAACCGCCGAAGCGGCCGATCGGGGTGCGGATGTAGTCGCAGATGAATGCCTCGGCCATTACGCAGCCTCCTTGTCGCCCTGATGCGCCTTCTTGGTGCGGGCATTGATGTCGCGAAGGGTTGTCAATTCCAGTTCCGTCGGCGCTGGCGTCTCGATCACATGCGCGGCGAACTTGATCGCCCAGCCGCAGTTCTCGACGATCTGCTCGCGGGTCACGCCCGGGTGGATCGAAACGACCGTCAGTTCTTTCGTCTCTGGATCCGGTTCCAGGATGCAAAGATCGGTGATGACGCGGGTCGGTCCCTTGGTCTTCATGCCCAGCCGCTCGCGCTGATCGCCGCCCTCGCCATGGCCCATGGAGGTGATGAACGGCAGCTTCTCGACGAAGCCGCGCTTCGACAGTGCCATGGTGATGAAGATGCGGCCGCAATTGGAAGCGATCTCCGGAGCGCCGCCGCCGCCGGGCAGCCGCACCTTCGGATGGTCATAGGGGCCGACGACCGTGGTATTGAGGTTGGCGAACCTGTCGATCTGGGCGCCGCCGAGGAAGCCGGTGGTGATGCGGCCGCCCTGCAGCCAGTAGCGGAACATCTCTGGCACCGAGACAGTGAAAAGTGCCGTGTCACAGAGTTCGCCGTCGCCGATCGAAAGCGGCAGCACGTCCGGCTTGGTTCCGACCGTACCGCTCTCGTAGATCAAGGTGATATCCGGCGCATGCGTCAGCCGCGCGACGTTGCAGGCGGCAGAAGGCGCGCCGATACCGACAAAGCAGACATCGTCATTGGAGAGCGCCCGCGCGGCGGCGATGGTCATCATTTCGGTGGGGGTGAAGTCGCTCATTCTATCCTCCCTTTAGGCCGCTCTTGCCGGCTTGGTGCCGGCATGCTTGGCGAAGTCTTCCGGCTTGGCGTCGAGCACGTTTTCCTTGATCCATGCGGTGAAGCTGTCGCGGTCGCGGGCGATCTCGTCCCAGCCGATGTAGAAGGCGTTGGAACGCGGGTAGTAGCCGTGCGCATAGGATGGGAAGGCGCCGCCCGGGACTTGGGCAACTGATGTAACCGCCCAGCCCGGGAGCACGAGGGAGTTGGGAGATGGCGGGTTGAGTTCGTCGACGATCTCCTCGACCGTGACGATCGAGCGCTTGGCCGCGAGAACGGCTTCCTTCTGCACGCCGACGATGCCTTCGATCAGCACGTTGCCCTTCCTGTCGGCGCGCTGGGCGTGAATGATCGTCACATCAGGGCGGATCGCCGGCACGGCGGCGAGCACCTCGCCGGTGAAGGGGCAGGTGACCGACTTGATGTTGGGGTTCACTTTCGGCAGGTCGGCGCCGATGTAGCCGCGCAGCGTCGCGAAGGGCAGGTTGGCAGCACCCGCCTCATAGGCGTTGGCCATGGCCGCATGGGAATGTTCCTCGATCTCCAGCGGACGCGGCCACTGGTTTTCGACAGCATCACGGAAGCGGTGTAGCGAGCCGACGCCCGGATTGCCGCCCCAGGAGAACTTCATGCCACGCGCAGCACCGACGCCAATCAATTGGTCGTAGAGAATGTCAGGCGTCATGCGCACGAGATAGAGATCCTTGCGGCCCTGGCGGATCACCTCATGGCCCGCGGCATAGGGGATCAGGTGGGTGAAGCCTTCCATGGCGACGGTGTCGCCATCCCTGACATTGTCGCCGACGGCCTCGGCGAGCGAAACGATCTTCGCCATGTTTCCTCTCTTCGCTGCTGTTTGGTGCGCCTGCGGCCTGTCGGGCGGCGGGGCGGCTTGCTCTCTTCCGCATGCCAATAAGCGCCGATCGAACCGAACCGTCAAATATTTTGTGCGATATTTGACTTTTGTTCGTATATCGCACAAAATGCCGGCGGATAGATCGAGGGATGTCAGATGCGAGAGACGGATTTCGTCAGCGGCTTTGCGCGAGGGCTGACGGTGATCGAAGCCTTCGACGAGACCCGTCCGAAGCTGTCGATCGCCGAGGCGTCGAAGATCACGGGCCTTGACCGGGCGACCGTCAGACGGTCGCTTCTGACGCTCTCCGAGCTCGGCTATGCCGACTACGACGGCAAGTTCTTCGCGCTGACGCCAAAGATCCTGAGATTGGGCCATGCCTATCTCTCGGCGACGCCGCTGCCGACAATCATACAGCCCTACCTCGACCAGCTTTCGGATCGCGCCGGGCAGAGCGCGTCGGCCTCAGTGCTTGATGGTACCGAAATCGTCTATATTGCCCGGGCCTCGCAAAAGCGGGTGATGTCGATCAACCTGACGACTGGTTCGCGTCTACCGGCCTATTGCGCGTCGATGGGGCGGGTGTGGCTGGCGGCACTGCCGGAGCACGAGGCGCGCGAGATCCTGGCGCGTTCGAACCTGAAGGCGAACACGCCCCATACGAAAACCGATCCTGACGATTTGATCGCCGAGCTTCGTCGGGTGCGCGATCAGGGCTATGCCCTCATCGATCAGGAACTGGAACTTGGTCTCTGCTCCATCGCCGTTCCGCTCGAGAACGACCGCGGCCGGATCGTTGCGGCGCTGAACATCGGTGCGCCGGCCGCGCATGTGGCCGCAGCGGAGATGGCGGAGCGTTACCTGCCGCTGCTCAAGGAAACGCAAGCCGCGTTGCGCTTGGTCCTAAGATAGCAACTTCGCGCTCCTGCGCTTGACGTTCTGCAGCGGCGCCCTTCTTATTTCCGCTTGGCGAGTGAATTCGGGCCGGGAGTAAAGATTCATGACCGACGACACGCATCCGCCGGAAACCAAACTCACGACGACGAAGCGACGCTGGGCCGCAGACGGCAAGTTCCTGACCGGACGGATCGCCCGGCCGGAAGACGAACGCCTGCCGCCCGGCCAGCACCTGGTCAAGGATTGGCCGGTGCTCGACCTCGGCCAGCAGCCGATCATTCGGACGGAAAGCTGGCGGCTCGATGTTACCGGCCTTGTCGAGCATTCCTTGTCGCTCGGATGGGCGGCCTTCAAGGCGTTGCCACAAAGCGACAGGCTTTCTGACATGCACTGCGTCACCACCTGGTCGCGCTATGACAACCGCTGGCAGGGTGTCGCGACCCGCGACCTGCTGGATCATGTGATGCCGAAGCCCGAGGCCAGCCACGTCATGCTGACGAGCTATGACGGTTACACTGCCAACCTGCCGCTTGAAGACTTCGCCTCCGAGGACGCGATCCTGGCGACGGACTGGGAGGGGCAGCCGATCAGCCGCACCCATGGCGGACCGATGCGGCTCGTTGTTCCGCATCTCTATCTGTGGAAGAGCGCCAAGTGGCTGACGCGGATTGATTTTCGCGCGGGTGATGCCGCTGGGTTCTGGGAGAAGAATGGCTATCACATGCGTGGCGACCCGTGGCGCGAGGAGCGCTATTCGGACGACTGAGAGCCTGGCCCACCCTTACCTCAATGCTTGGGAGCCATGAGCGACTTCAGTCCTGCCAGCTGGTAGCGCCAGACGAGGTCGATCGCCGCCTGAAAGGACGGTCCGTCCTCATATTGGCCGAGCGTGTCGGCAATGGTGTCGATGGTTGGGGTAAGGCGCGCTCCAGCACGAAGGGCATCAGGGGCGACAGCGCTGCCTCGCCCTGTGTTTCGATCATGTATCGCCACGCAAGCCGGGTCATCTCGCGAAGGACGACGAGCCGCTGCTTGATCCAGAACGCCAGCAGGGCGCGCGCGTGCTCCGAACCCCGGGCATCTGCCGTCAGTCGATGAATTGCTTCGGGACGTGTCAGGTTGCATCCTTCGGCTTCCCGCAATGCTCGTGTAATCCGCTCCCCCCAAAGCTCGGCAATAACGCTTTCAAACAAGGACGGTTGTCGATGCGGTTGGTCGTCTTACCAATGTGGATGATGCTTTTCGGCGCGGGTCCGGGTCATGCCGACGACAAAGGGCTGTGGATTGCGGACGATCCGCACCGCACCGCACAGCACCTGTACGATCCCTGTCGTGATGGTCGGCTAAGTGACGGAAAGCCACGCACCTGCGCCGAGGTCAGGCGCATGTACGGCGGCAAGAGGTGGGGCGATCGGTCCGAGCCGGACCTTAGCCTGGATCCATGTTCGGATGGGCGCGTCAGCGATGGCCGCCCGCGCACGTGCCGCGAGTTGCTGGAATAGATGGAGCGTCATTGATGATTTCAGAGCGCAGCCGCGCCCTTTCGAAGGCCAGGTATCTGCTAAAGCGAATACTGCGATATCTGTCCTGGCCTTTGGTGTTCTTCTCCGGACTGTTGGGTTCTTATTTTGCCTTCGCAAGCACCCATCCGATGATCGCCTTCGCGACGGTCTATGCCGCCGCGGTCTTTGTCTTGTTCCTTCTCGAACGCTACATCCCCTACGAGCGACGCTGGTTGTTGTCGGATGGCGAGACGGTAAACGACATCGGGCATACGCTGGCGACAAAGGGGTTGCTGCAAGGGGCAGGCTTGATCGCCGCCGTCTTCCCCATGTACGCCGCCAACATTCTGCAGCCACTTGCCGCGCTGAAGTTTGGCTTGTGGCCCGCGGATTGGCCGATGGTGGTTCAGGTGGCGTTGGCAGTGCTGATTGCCGAACTGGGACTCTACTGGGCGCACCGCATTGCCCATGAAAAACTGTTCTTTTGGCGGTTCCACGCGCTGCACCACAGTGTCGTCCGGCTCTGGGTCATCAATACCGGCCGCTTCCACGTTGCCGATTCGCTCTTCAAGCTCGCGATGAGCCAGATCCCGCTCTATTGCCTCGGTGCGCCGCTCGACGTTTTCTGGTGGCTTGGGGCCGTTACGGCCTTCATGGGCATCCTCACCCATTGCAACGTCGATATGCGCACCGGCATTTTCGATCTCGTCTTCAGCACGCCGCGCCTTCATCGCTGGCATCATTCGAAAGACCTTCGCGAAGGCAACATGAACTACGGCGAGAACGTCGTGATCTGGGATTTGATCTTCAGGACCTACTACAACCCCAACCGTCCATCCTCGATCGATATCGGCATCAAGGGACAGATCGCACCGGGATTTCTAAAGCAACTGGCTCAGCCCTTCACCAAAGAAGGTGTCCGCCAAATTCTCGGTCGCCCAAGCCGAGGCTCGTGATGTCGTGGATGCCGTACCCGATCGTCCGACCGGGTACGGCATTGAACGACTAGGAGGCAAAGGCAGGTTTGCGTGCGCCGATCCTTAAGACGTAGTAGATTGCCCCACCGATCGCGACGCCGAAAAACCAGCCGTAGGTCCCCCACCAGGCCGGCAGGATGTTCGTGAACGTCGGCAGGATCGACGAAAACAGCGCCCCGATCGCAAAGGCGATGAAGGCGCTGCCATGCCATCCGCCCTGGAAGCGGAATTCGCCATTCTCGTGGTAAAGCGCCTCGACGTCGAGCTGGCCTCTGCGGATGAGATAATAATCAACCATCATCACCCCGAAGATCGGCCCCATCGTCGAGCCGATGAAGTTGACGAAATGTGCCGCACCCGTTTCCCACGGCGCGAAGGGATAAAGGATGAGGGCAATCAGGGCGGCGATGTAGCCGCCGCGTTTGAAGTTGATCTGCCGCGGGAAGACATTGGCGAAGTCAAAGGCCGGGGACACGAAGTTTGCCACGACGTTGATGCCGAGGGTCGCGACCGCAAAGGTGAGCGCTGCGAGCAGAGCCAGGAACCAGCTGTCGAACTTCGCCGAAATCTGGTCCGGATGCAGCAGCACTTCGCCATAGACGGCAAAGGCCGCCGTCGTCGTCACGCCGGCGACCAGGCAGAAGGCGAGCAGGTTGATCGGCAGGCCCCAGAGATTGCCCTTGCGCAGCGTCTTTACGTCCGTCGCATAGCGCGAGAAGTCGCAGAAGTTCAGGTAGAGCGCGGCGAAATAGGTGATCCAGGTGGCGGCGACCGCAGCCAGCGCCGGGAAGGTGCCGGGTTCCCAGGGAACGCCCGCGTCTTTTGTCTTCTCGATGAGAACGTCGCGCGGGATTTCAGAGCCGAAGGAGAAGGTTCCCGATTTGACGATGAGATAGACGGCAAGGATCAGCATCATGATCCAGACTGCAGGGCCTGCCCAGTCCTGGAATTTGCGAACGGTCTCCATGCCCCGCTGGATGATGAGCAGCTGCAGCGACCAGACGACGACGTAGCAGATGACCTCAAGCGTCGAATGGCCGAGCATGTGGCTATTCTGGTGGAAGGCCAGCATGCCTTCGTTGCGGATCAGAAGGGCGACGATTGCGCCCGAGGCGGCGGCCGTCTGTGCGCCATACCAGAAGCAGGCGACGACCGCGCGCACGAGGGCAGGGACGTTGGCGCCGAACGTGCCGAAGGAGGCGCGCGCGAGTACGGGGAAGGGCACGCCGGTGCGCACGCCCGCATTGCCGACGAGGCTCATCAGGAAGAAGATCACCAGCGACCCGATCCCGATCGCGATGACGAAGTTCACGAAGCTGCCGCAGAGCAGAAATAGGCTCGCGGCGAGATAATAGCCCCACAGGCTATGCACGTCGGATGTCCACACATTGAAGATGCTGAAAGCGCCCCACCGGCGTTCCTCGGCCGGTGCCAGATCCTCGTTATACAACGAGGGCGACGGATCGCGTACTGCCATGTCTTCCTCCGTATATCCTCCGGGTCCCCCTCGGACCCGAGTATTGATTCTGCTCCTGTTTTGAGTCGTTGCAAAAATCTTTTTGACCTTGGGAAGGCGAGCGGGCCTATGGCGACCAGCGGTGGGCCACGCGGCCCTGCCAACGTCGATGAAGATGCTATCGCTGCGAGTGATTTTGTATATCCCGTTGACATATCCCGCAACCGATACCATCTTGGATATACGTAAAGCATATCCCGGAGATAGAGATGTCGGAGCAAGGCGCTGTTTTCCTCAGCAATCGTAGTCAGGCGATCCGGCTGCCGAAGGCCGTCGCACTTCCAGAGGATGTCAAACGCGTCGATATCGTCGCGGTGGGGCGAACGCGGATCATTGCGCCCGCAGGCGAAGCCTGGGACAGTTGGTTCGATGGCGAGTCCGTAACGACCGATTTCATGACAGAGAGAGAGCAGCCGCCTCCACAGGAGCGCGAGGCTCTCTGATGCTGAAATATATGCTCGACACCAATATCTGTATTTTTACGGTGAAGAACCGGCCACAGCAGGTTCGCGAGGCGTTCAACAGGCACCACGGCCAACTATGCATCAGCTCGATCAGTCTCATGGAGTTGATCTATGGGGCGGAAAGATCCGCCATGCCCGAGCGCAACCTTTCCGTCATAGAAGGCTTTTCTGCGCGTCTTGAGGTTCTCAACTACGACCAGGCAGCAGCGACCCATACAGGCCAGTTGCGCGCCGAACTCGCGCGCAGTGGGACACCCATAGGCCCTTACGATCAATTGATTGCCGGTCACGCGCGATCGCAGGGCCTGATACTGGTGACAAACAACAGGAGGGAATTCGATCGTGTGCCCGGTCTGCGGGTCGAGGATTGGACGACCGCTCCTTAATCCCAGCGTCTATTGCGTCGCCGTAGCTCCTATGCGCCGAGCCTTTCCCGCTCAGCCATGCGCCAGGCGCGCGGTGTCATGCCCGTCTGGCGCAGGAAGAAGCGGGAGAAGTAGGCGGGATCGGCAAAGCCGAGGCGGAAGCTGATTTCCTGCACGCTGGCCCTGGTGAAAACGAGTTCGCGCCTCGCTTCGCCGATAAGCTTTCGCGAGATCATCTCGTGGGCGCTGAGCCCCATGATAACACGCGTTATCCGGTTCAGATGCGTCAGCGACAGGCCGAGTTCGCGGGCATAGGCGGCGGCCGGCCAATGCGAGCGGTGGTGCTGCTGCAAAAGAGCCTGGAAGCGCTGGACCCGCTGTTCGTTTTCGCTATCGGCTGTATCGTCTCGGCTGTCGCTTGCCTCGTCGAGACGTGCCGCCAGCGTCAGCACGGAGGTAAGGTAGGCATCCAACAGGTCGGTGCGATTGCTGCGGTTGGTTTCCCATTCCCTGGCCAGACGCGTGAGGGTTGCTGCGACATAGGCCGCATCCTCGCGGCCATCGAGCCGGGTCAGATGAGGGGTCGCAAGAAAGGAGCCGAGACGACTGCGTTCCCCGGGGGTTGTCTTCAGATGCGACGCTAGGATGGTGAAGACGAAGCCGTCGATGTCGCGCGAGAAGCGGAAGCCGTGGCTGAGGCCTGGCGGAACGGTGATAACCATAGGCGGCTCGATCGTGTGCACCGCGTAGCCAAAGACCGCGTCGCCGGAGCCGCCGGCAATGTACAAGATCTGAAAGAAGCTTTCGTGGCGGTGCAGCCCGATCTCCCAGTGGTAGAGGCTGCTTCGTGACGGAATAGTCTCGCAATGCAGCCAGAAATCCGGCCGTTCGCCGGTCCGTTCGCCGTAAAGCTCATAGGTCGGAACCGTCTTCTTCATATCACGTTCCCTGAAGTCATGTTCGATTTGTGCAATTTCATGGCGGATTTGTCCATTGAGAGCGAAGCCCGCTCGGCGCAGATTTTGTCAAAAGACAATTCTGGAGGAGAGCATGCGCACCAAGGTCGTCATCATCGGGTCAGGCCCATCAGGGCTCTTGCTTGGGCAATTGCTGACGGAAGCCAGCATCGACAACGTCATTCTCGACCGCGTCAGCCAGGATTACATCCTTGGCCGCGTGCGCGCCGGCGTGCTCGAGGAAGGCACGGTCGGATTGATGGATCGCGCCAGGGCCGGCGAGCGGATGCACAAGGAGGGGCTGCCGCATGACGGTTTCTCGCTTGCCTTCGACGGCCGCGACCACCGCATCGATCTGTTGCATCTGACCGGCGGCAAGCGCGTCATGGTCTATGGCCAAACGGAACTGACGCGCGATCTGATGGAGCATCGCGAGCACTCCGGCGCGACGACGATCTATGAAGCTCCCAATGTCGAACCGCATGATTTCGACAGCCATCAACCCTACGTCACCTTTGAGAAGGATGGTGCGACCCGGCGTATCGATTGCGACTTCATCGCGGGCTGCGACGGCTTTCACGGTGTCAGCCGCAAGTCAGTTCCCGAAAAGGCCCTGCACACCTTCGAAAAGGTCTATCCTTTCGGCTGGCTCGGCATCCTCGCCGACGTGCCGCCGGTCGATCACGAACTCATCTACGCCAACCATCCGCGTGGTTTCGCACTGTGCTCGATGCGCTCTCAGACGCGCAGCCGCTACTACATTCAATGCTCGCTGAACGAAAAGATCGAGGACTGGTCCGACGAGCGCTTCTGGGACGAGTTGCGACGGCGGCTGCCGCAGCATCATGCCGAGGCGATGGTGACCGGACCGTCCTTCGAGAAGTCGATCGCGCCGCTCCGATCCTTCGTCGCCGAGCCGATGCGCTTCGGCCGGCTTTTCCTCGTCGGCGATGCCGCCCATATCGTGCCGCCAACCGGCGCGAAAGGGCTCAATCTCGCGGCCAGCGACGTGCACTATCTTTTCGAAGGGATGCTTGAACACTATCAGGACCGCTCGAATGCGGGGATCGATGCCTATTCGGCACGGGCGCTCGCGCGTGTCTGGAAGGCGGTGCGTTTCTCCTGGTGGATGACGACGATGCTGCATCGTTTTCCGGATACCGGCGATTTCGACCAGCGCATCCAGGAGGCCGAACTCGACTACCTGACCCATTCGGTCGCCGCCGAGACGGCGCTGGCGGAGAACTATGTCGGGCTGCCGTTCTGACGCTTCGCCGCGCGGTCAGTTCCATTCATTCCGGAGCAGGCCGTAGATCGCCGTGTCCCACCTGACGTCACCGACCTTGGCCGACGACCGGCGCACACCTTCCTCGCGAAAGCCGAGGCTGCGGTAGGTGCGGATCGCCGCCTCGTTGAAGGTGTAGACGTTCAGCTCCAGCCGCTCGAAGGCGGGATGGGCGAAGAAGCGGCTGGTCACCTCACGGAGAAACGGCCGGGCGAGGCCGCGGCCCCGCATGCGCGGATTAATGGCAACCCGGCTGAGGCGGCCGACGCCGTTTTGCCAATCGAGTGCCACCTGCGCATGACCGGCGAGCTTTTCGTCGGCCAGGCCGGCGAACATCCATCGCGTGGGCTCGACGGTCGTTGTCTCTGCGAGCATTGCCTCGAGCTGCGCGGCCTCCAGTGGAAACGAGAGGCCGGGGCCGCCCCATTGCACCAGCGCTTCGAGGTTCGAAAACCAGTCGAGCATTTCGGGAACGTGCTTTTGGGAAAAGGCTTCAACGGGGAGGGGAGCAGTCGGCATGGGATCACCAGTCTGTCGGAACCCGCAATCTCGGTCGCTGGCCGGGGCTTGTAAAGCCGTGAATTCCCGGCATGCCTCCTTACAGTTTGGTGGCGACGATGGTCGCTGCCTCGCGAATGGTCTGCATCAGGATCGAGAGAGCCGCTGACGGTGCCGCATCGGCGCGCATGGTGAGGCCGACGGGGCCCTTCGTCTCGCTGGTGTCGATCGGCAGGATTGCGATCGTTCCATCGTCGACGTCGCTGGCGACGACGCCGGCGGAGATGATCCAGATCGCGTCGCTCGCCCGGACGAAGGCACGGCCGAAGGCATCGGACACGGTCTCGATCTGGTTCGGCAGGCTGGCGATGCCGTTGGTGATCAGGAAACGCTCGACGAAGGGGCGGATGATCGAGGCACGCGTAGGCATCAGTACAGGAAAATCTGCGAGCCGCGCAAACGTGGAATGCGAGCCCGCAAGCAGCGGATGGCCGGCCCGGACGGCAAAGACAACCTGTTCGGAATAGAGGTGCTCGAAGGAGAAGCCAGCCATCTTCTCCGGTGCCGCAAGCCGCCCGACGACTAGATCGAGATCGCCGACGCGCAGCTGTTCGAGGAGAACTGCGTTTTCGCCGGTGATGATCTTGATGCGCGCGCCGGTATCCTCCTGGAGGAAAAGCGTCATGGCGTGCGGCATGATCCGGGTCGAGACTGTCGGCAGCGCTCCGACCCGCACCGGTACACCGTCGCCGGCGCGTTCCTGCGACACGGAATCGAGCCCTTGCCGCAGCGCCGTCAGCGCTGCGCCAGCGTGGCGCAGGAAGACCTCGCCGTAACGTGTTATCTTGATGCCGCGCCCGTCGCGCTCGAAAACCGCGACGCCAAGAACCTCTTCCAGCTCGCGGATCGTCTTGGTCACGGCCGGCTGGCTGACATGCAGCAGCTCCGCCGCCTTCATCACGCTCTTCTGCCGGGAGACCTCGACAAAAGTCTGCAGATGGCGAAACTTAACCCGGGTGTCGATCATGGAATTCATAACCCTCAAGT
This sequence comes from Ensifer sp. 22521, assembly GCF_052044795.1. Classification (NCBI taxonomy): domain Bacteria; kingdom Pseudomonadati; phylum Pseudomonadota; class Alphaproteobacteria; order Hyphomicrobiales; family Rhizobiaceae; genus Ensifer; species Ensifer sp. 22521. The sequence goes on along the minus strand of NZ_JBQENM010000028.1, from coordinate 6,839 downwards.
TAATGAAATGCCATGAAATATCATTTTACCTAACCAGATTAAATATCCAATTTGGTGTCGGAGGAGAGAGCCCGTGCAGTTTGCCCGCATCAACGACATCACGATCCACTATCAGGTGATCGGCGCGACCGGCGACCGACCGGTGCTGGTTTTTGCCAATTCGCTCGGCACGGATTTTCGCATCTGGCGCGACGTCGTGGTCCGGCTCGCCGGCGACTATGCCATCGTCCTCTATGACAAGCGCGGCCATGGCCTCTCCGATATCGGGCCGATCCCTTACGCGATCGAGGATCACGCCAACGACCTGGCCGGTCTGCTCGACATGCTCTCCGTCAAGCAGGCGATCATCTGCGGCCTGTCGGTCGGAGGGTTGATCGCACAGTCGCTCTACCAGCGGCGGCCCGATCTCGTTCGTGCGCTGGTTCTTTGCGACACGGCGCACAAGATCGGCACCGCCGAGATGTGGGCGGCACGCATCGCTGCCATCGAGGAACTTGGTATCGAGGGGATCGCCGACGGCGTGCTTGAGCGCTGGTTCACGCCAGCCTTCCGCCGGCCGGAAAACACCGCCTATGCCGGCTATCGCAACATGCTGGTGCGCCAGCCGGTGACCGGCTATGTCGCCACCTGCGCCGCCATCCGCGATGCCGACTATACCGAGGCGGCCGCCCGCATTGTGGTGCCCACACTCTGCGTGGTCGGCGACCAGGACGGTTCGACGCCGCCCGATGTCGTGTTGTCGACCGCCCGCCTCATTCCCGGCGCGCGCTACGAAGTTATCCGCGACGCCGGCCACATCCCCTGCGTCGAAAACCCGGAGGCTTTGACCGCGGTGCTTCGCGCCTTCTTCGAAATCGCAATGCATGGAGACAAGCCGCATGAGTGACGCCTTCACGCCCTCGGACCGTTATCGCCAGGGCATGGCCACGCGCCGGGCCGTTCTGGGCGACAATCATGTGGACCGGACCCAGTCGGCTTCCACCGATTTCGATCGCCCGTTTCAGGAACTGATCACTGAGGCCGCTTGGGGCCACGTCTGGTCGCGACCGACCTGGACGAAGCGGGAGCGTTCGATTGTGACGATCGCGCTGCTCGCAGCCCTTGGTCAGGATGACGAGGTGGCCATGCATGTGCGCGCGACCGTCAACACGGGCGCCAGCCGCGACGATATCTGCGAGGCGCTGCTGCATGTGGCGATCTATGCCGGCGTGCCGGCGGCCAATCATGCGATCAAGATCGCCAAGCAGGTCTTTGCCGAGATCGATGCCGGCAAGGCTGCCTGACGGGGGAAGATGATGACCGACAGATCGAACGGAAAGCCGGAGACGGGTGCCTTTTTCCCCCGCGACCGGCAATGGCATGCGCCGGCGTTGACGCCGGGCTACAAGACCTCGGTGCTGCGCTCACCACAGAAGGCATTGTTGTCGCTCGACGGCACGATCTCGGAAATCACCGGCCCTGTCTTTGGCCATTCTGTCATCGGTGACCTCGACAACGACCTGATCCACAATTTCGCGCGGGCAGGCGAAAGCGCCATTGGCGAGCGCATCATCGTGCATGGGCGGGTGCTCGACGAGCGCGGCCGCGCCGTGCCGGGCGCGCTGCTCGAATTCTGGCAGGCCAATGCCGGCGGCCGCTACCGCCATAAGAAGGAAAGCTACCTCGCGCCGCTCGACCCGAATTTCGGCGGTTGCGGCCGCACGATCACTGACGACGAGGGGTTCTATGCTTTCCGCACGATCAAGCCCGGCCCCTATCCCTGGCCGAACGGCGTCAACGACTGGCGGCCAGCCCACATCCATTTCTCGGTCTTCGGCCACGGATTTGCACAGCGCCTGATCACCCAGATGTATTTCGAGGGTGATCCGATGATCTGGAAGTGTCCGATCGTCAACACGATCCCGGATCGCCAGGCGATCGAGCAACTGATCGCGCCGCTCGACTGGGCAAACACGATCCCATTTGATGCGCGCGCCTACAAATTCGACATCGTACTGCGCGGTCGCCGCTCGACCCTTTTCGAGAACCGGCTGGAGGGCAACTGATGGTGCAGCAGCTGAACTATCTCAAGGAAACGCCGTCGCAGACGGCCGGGCCTTACGTGCACATCGGACTAACGCCAAACTTCTGTGGGATCGGCGGCGTTTATCAAGCCGACCTCGGATCGTGCATGGTGAATGAGCAGACGAAAGGGCAGCGCATTACCATTACTGGCCGCGTGATCGACGGCGCCGGCATGCCGCTCAGGGACGCGCTCGTTGAGATCTGGCAGGCGGATGCTGCCGGCCTCTATAATTCGCCGACCGAAATTCGTGGCTCCGCCGACCCGAACTTCTCCGGTTGGGGGCGTTGTGCGACCGGTGCCGAGGATGGTGTCTTCACGTTCGAAACGGTGAAGCCCGGGGTCGTGCCTTACAGCCGTGACCGGAAGATGGCGCCGCATATCAGCTTCTGGATCGTGGCGCGTGGCATCAATGTCGGCCTGCAGACGCGCATGTACTTTCCGGACGAGGCGGAAGCCAACGCCGCCGATCCGCTGCTTGCGCGGATTGAACATCGTCATCGCGTCGCGACGCTTGTCGCGACGGGAGCGGCGCCTAATTATGTTTTTGACATTCACCTGCAGGGTGAGAAGGAAACGGTCTTCCTCGACATCTGAACAGGAATGTCACGCCTGGACATGGGGCGGTGATTGATACCGCCATGCAGCAGGTGGCATTTCGTTCGGCAAGCAGAAACGGGGAACCCATGACCTATTCCGCCTTCGACCATCCTTATCTCTCCGGGCTTCTGGGTGATGAGGCGGTAGCCGCCGAGTTTTCGGCCTCCGCCGACATCCATGCGATGCTCGCATTCGAGGCGGCGCTTGCGCGGGCGGAAGCCGTGCACGGTATCATCCCAGCGAGCGCTGCGGATCGGATCACCGAGGCCTGTCGCGCCTTTTCGCCCGATGTCATCGCACTGAAGCGCGTCATGGCGGTGGATGGCGTGGTCGTGCCGGAACTCGTCCGGCAATTGCGCGCCGCCGTCGGGGGCGAGGCGGCGGAATACGTGCATTTCGGCGCCACCAGCCAGGATGTGATCGACACCAGCCTGATGTTGCGGATGAAGGCGGTCGCCGAGCTTTTCGCCGTGCGCCTCGGCAATGTCGTCTCGGTGCTCGAAGAATGCGACAGCGAATGGGGGGATCGCGCGCTGATGGGGCGTACCCGCATGCAGGCGGCAATCCCGATCACCGTCTCCGACCGGTTGCGCAGCTGGATCGAGCCGCTGCTCGATCATATCGATCGGCTCGAGGCGATGGACCGTGATCTGTTCGCCGTGCAGTTCGGCGGCGCCGCGGGGACGCTCGATAAACTTGACGATCGAGCCGACGAAGTGCGCGCCACGCTCGCCGAAGAGCTCGGCCTTGCCGATTTTCCGCAATGGCACAGCCAGCGCTCGGAGGTCGCGGATTTTGCCAGCGCGCTGTCGCTGGTGACCGGCAGCCTCGGCAAATTCGGTCAGGATGTCGCGCTGATGGCGCAGCAAGGCGATGAGATCGAGCTTGCCGGCGGCGGTGGTTCCTCGGCGATGGCGCACAAGCAGAACCCCGTAGCGGCGGAGGTTCTGGTGTCCTTGGCGCGGTTCAACGCGACCCAGCTCTCCGGCATGCACCACGCGCTGGTACACGAGCAGGAGCGCTCCGGTGCCGCCTGGACGCTCGAATGGCTGATCATGCCGCAGATGGCCGGCGCGACGGCGGCCGCACTTCGCCTGGCGGCCGAGCTTGCGAGCAACATACGCCGGCTTGGCCGCGCCTGAGTGGGATGCTCTAGCGGGCCGCGCGCAACATCGAACGATAGCGCACCTGGCTGTTCTTGAGGTGCTGGCGCATGGCGCTGCGCGCCTGTTCCTCGTCGCCATCCTGGATCGCGATGAGAATGGCCTCGTGTTCCGAGATCAATCGCGACAGTTCCGCCGCCGCCAGAACGGTTTCCTCGCCGCTTTCGGAAACCGCGCGTCGGGGAATGAGCGCCGTGCCCAGCATCTGCAGGAACTCGCTGAAGCGCGGATTGTTGGTCGCCTGGGAAATCGCCAGGTGAAAGTTGAAATCGGCTTCCGCAGTAGGGCGACCCTCAGCAGCACTCGCGCAGAAGCTGTCGAAGGCTTCGACGATTTTTTCTTCCTGGGCCGGCGAGCGGCGCAGGGCGGCAAGGGCGGCGGCATCACCTTCGACGGCGGTCCTGAGTTCCAGCATTTCGATCAGCGAAGAGACGCGCGCGAGATCCACGCCATGGAAAGGCAGCGGAGCCACTGGCGTGGGTTCCAGCACGAAAACGCCGATACCGTGTCTCGCTTCGACCAGCCCGCCGGAGCGTAGCGCCGCGATCGCTTCGCGCACGACCGTGCGGCTGACGCCGAACTCCTGGGTAAGCTGCGCCTCCGATGGCAGGCGATCGCCCGGCTTATAGTGTCCGCCAGCGATCTGTCCGCCAAGTGCGTCGGTCACCCGGGCCACCAGCGTCTTGCCTTGCGGGGTTGTGTTGTCGGGGGCGGTGACGTTGCTCATGGGTATGGCCGTTTCTGGGACTTGGTGTGAGTTTCTGGATACGCCATTGCCGATCAAGGGCGCAATCCATTGGCAAGGCGTAGAACCTACTCCTCAAAGATCGGATCATCGACGAATGCGCCGCCCTGATACCGCACGAGCGAGTCGCTCGGGTCCGGCTTCGGGCTGCTTGCGGCAATCTTGTCGCGGAAGACTTCGGCATTGTCCTTCGGTCGCCAGCCGAGCCATCCAATGTGCGAATTGTCCCACCAGCCGGCGTCGTTGGCAGACGCGCCCCAGACGACCGGGCAGCCGAGAACCGGGACGCGGAATACGGCTTCGATCAGGGATGCGAAGTCGTCATGCGAAAGCCAGGTGGACAGCATGCGGTAGTTGATGGGCTCCGGCAGGCACGAGCCTATGCGCACCAGCGCCGTCTCCTGGCCGACCTTCTCGAAGTACATGCGGGCAAGTGCTTCGCCGAAGCACTTCGACACACCGTAGAGCCCGTCCGGCCGGTAGGGGGCATTCGGGCCGAGCCGCTCGTTTTGCGGATAGTAGCCGATCGTGTGGTTGGTGCTGGCGAACAGGATGCGCGGCTTGTCGTTGGCGCGCGCAGCTTCGTAGAGGTTGTAGAGGCCGAGAATGTTGCCGTCGAGGATTTCGGAAAAGGGCCGTTCGACGGATATGCCTCCCAGATGCAGGATTGCATCGCAGCCGGCAACAAGGTCATGGACAGCGCCGGCATCGGCGAGGTCGCACTGAACGCATTCTTCGTTCTCACCGGGTGGGTCGAGCTGCGAACGGTCGGAAAGTCGGATCACCTTTGCCATCGGGGCGAGCTTTTTGCGCATGACGCGGCCCAATTGGCCTGCTGCGCCGGTGATCAGAAGTCGTTCCATCGCCCATCTCCTTCATGTCGGCGGGTAGGGTCCCGTCGACCATCAGTCAGTCACATCATACAATATCGGCTAACATATAATATATGTTATCTGCAACATGAATGGAGAGCCTGGCGCGTTTGAATACCTAGCTCGCTGGGGTTTTGTGCTGCGTGGCAGATGAAACGAGATTCGGCGCCGAAGGCGTGGGTCATTGAATTTCGAAGGTCATATGATAACTTGTATTATGACATATTGACATGTGTGTGATCACTTGCTTAGTAGGGCGCGTCGAGTATTAGGGAGGAGCCGCGCGAAATGACCCCAGAACAGATCAAGGCCGCGCTTGGATCGGGCCTCCTTTCCTTCCCGGTCACGCACTTCGACAAAGACGGTCGCTTTGCGCCGGAGAGCTACAAGGCACATGTCGAGTGGCTGGCCGGCTACAAGGCGCCGGTGCTGTTTGCGGCCGGCGGAACTGGCGAGTTCTTCTCGCTGAAGCCCGATGAAATCCCCGGCATCGTCGCCGCCGCCAAGGAGGTTGCCGGCGATACGGCGATCGTATCCGGCTGCGGCTACGGCACCGAGGTTGCGGTCGATATTGCCCGCTCGGTCGAGCGGGTGGGTGCGGACGGTATTCTGCTTCTGCCGCACTACCTGATCGATGCGCCGCAGGAAGGGCTCTACGCCCATGTGAAGACGATCTGCCAGTCGGTCGGCATCGGTGTCATGGTCTATAACCGCGACAACTCCGTGCTGCAGCCCGACACGCTGGCGCGGCTCTGTGACGAATGCCCGAACCTGATCGGCTTCAAGGATGGCACCGGTGATATCGGCCTCGTGCGCCAGGTCACCGCCAAGATGGGCGACCGGCTGATGTATCTCGGCGGCATGCCGACCGCCGAGCTTTTTGCCGAAGCCTATCTCGGTGCTGGCTTCACCACCTATTCGTCCGCCGTCTTCAACTTCGTTCCGGGTCTTGCCAACGAGTTCTATGCGGCGCTGCGCAGCGGCGACCGCGCCACCTGCGAGCGCATCCTCAACGATTTCTTCTATCCGTTCATGGCCATCCGTAACCGCGGCAAGGGCTATGCCGTTTCGGCGGTCAAGGCGGGCGTGCGCCTGCAGGGGTTCGATGCGGGTCCGGTGCGCAGCCCGCTCAAGGACCTGACGGGGGCCGAAGTCGAGATGCTCGACGCCCTCATCGGCAGTCACAAGCGCAAAGCGTGACGGGCAGGGAGGAGTGGCATGAAGATCACCGCCGTCCGCACGCATCTCCTCGAGCATCGGCTGGCGGTGCCGTTCGAAAGCGCGTCGATGCGCTTTGATCGGCGCGCGCATGTGCTAGTCGAGATCGAATGCGATGACGGGACCGTCGGCTGGGGCGAATGCCTTGGGCCGGCGAGACCCAATGCGGCCGTGGTCGC
>NZ_JBQENM010000027.1:0-81391 GCF_052044795.1 Ensifer sp. 22521 | reverse complement strand
GCCGGCGCGATCTTCCAGGCGGGAATGGCGATCGGGAAGTTCCAGGGCGTGATGATGCCGACGACGCCGACCGGCTCGCGGGTGATCTCGACGCCGATATTGGGTCGCGCCGACGGCAGCACTTCGCCCGCCAGTCGCAGGCATTCGCCGGCGAAGAAGTCGAAGATCTGGCCGGCACGCACCGTCTCGCCGATGCCTTCGACAAGCGTCTTGCCTTCCTCGCGCGACAACAGCCTTCCGAGCTCGTCCTTGCGGGCAAGGATCTCGTCGGCGGTCTTCCTCAGGATCGCGTGGCGCTCGAGGATGCCGGAGCGCGACCAGGCCGGGAACGCCGCCTTGGCAGCGGCGATCGCCGCTCTCGCATCGTCGGCAGACGCACGGGCATATTCGCCCACCACGTCGTTGGTGTTCGAGGGATTGATGTTGCGGGACACTTCGCTAGTGGCGATCCATTCCCCATCGATCAGGTTTTTCTGCACCATATCTATACCTCCGCGGCGTTCAGACTTTGATCGTTTCGCTTATCGGACGGGATCGAACTCGCACAAAGCACAATCTTTCGAGCCCGCCATTGCCGAAACGGCAAACCTGAATGGCCCTTGAGCGTTGCCATATCGGCAATACTAACCGCTAAAAATTGTGCTTTATGAGATGCCAAATTCCATCATCATCGATCCCATAACAAGCAAGGGGAACGATATGTCTCGTTTTATGATGAACCGCCGAGGTTTCCTTTCGAATGCGGCCGCAATGGGCGCGATTGCTGCGACCCATAGCCTTATCAATGTTTCACCCGGCCTAGCCGCCGATTCCACGACGATCCGAATGCAGCTCGGTTGGCTGCCTTCCAACGGGCTTCTCGGAGAACTCGTTGCCCGCAAGAAGGGTTATTATGCCGAGAAGGGCATCGAGCTCGAAATCGTGCCTGGCGGACCGAATGTCGACGGCGTTGCTGGCGTCGCCGTCGGCCAGTCGACGATCGGCCAGATCTCCTCCAGCCCATCGGTGATGTTGGCACGTTCGGCCGGCGCGCCGATCAAGGCATTCGCAGCCGGCTACCAGAAACATCCCTTCGCGTATTTCTCTCGCAAGGCAAACCCGATTGCCAAGCCTCAGGACATGATCGGCAAGACGATCGCAGCGATCCCGACTTCGGTCATTCTGCTTCGTGCGCTCCTCGCCAAGAACGGGATATCGGAAGACCAGGTCAAGATCGTCAACATGGGTTCGGACATGAACCAGCTCGTGACCGGCCAGGCCGATGCGGTCTGTGGCTGGCTCACGAACGTCAACGCCTTGAAGGTTCTGGGTGATGACCGAGTCGACCTGACCCTTTGGGATGGCGGTATCCGGCTCTATGCCAACGTCTACTATACCACCGACGACCAGCTGCAAAATCACGCGGACCATCTTGCTGCATTCGTGTCGGGTTCGGCACGCGGATGGGGCTATGCGCGTGATCACCAGGAAGAGGCCGTCGACATCCTGCTCGAATCCTACCCGAACCTGGACAAGGCAAGCGAGCTGGAGGCCATCGGGCCGCTGATGAAGTTCGTGTTCAACGAAACCACCGCTACCGAGGGATGGGGTGGCATGGACCAGGCAAACTGGGAAGAGCAGATCAAGACCTATGCGGATCTCGGACAGTTCACGGGCCCCGTCCCGAATCCAAACGACGTCTACACGATGGCAATCCTGGATGCGACAGCCGATGTCCGCAAAAGCGTAGGTTAAGGCGATGCTGGAAACGCGTAGCAGACCCAACCAGGCAGCAGTCGGTAGCTCCGCCGTGTCGGTGAAGAATCTTCATATCCGCTTCGGCGCAGATGACTCCGGCTTCACCGCACTCTCTGACGTCTCGGTCGAGATACCTGCCGGCTCGCTCGTGACCATGCTCGGCCCGTCCGGCTGCGGCAAGTCCACCCTGTTGCGCACGGTCGCGGATCTCGTGCACATCACCGATGGCTCCGTGTCCGTGCATGGCCAGACGCCGCGCAAGGCGCGCGAGGGCCGCGATTTCGCCTTCGTCTTCCAAGAGGCGACGTTGCTGCCATGGCGCAATGTGATCGACAATGTGCGTCTCCCGCTGCTGGTGGGGAAACGCGAGGCGGGCGCGACCTATGCCGATCCGGAAGAATTGCTCGCCCTCGTCGGGCTGAAGGGGCGCGAAAAGGCGATGCCGCACGAACTGTCGGGCGGCCAGCGCCAACGCGTCGCGATCGCGCGTGCGCTGGTGACCCGGCCCCGCATCCTGTTGATGGATGAGCCCTTCGGCGCGCTCGACGAGATCACGCGCGACAAGTTGAACGAAGAGTTGCTGCGCCTCTGGCAGGAAACCGGGACCACCATCCTCTTCGTTACCCATTCGATCCCCGAGGCGGTCTTTCTCGGTCAACATGTGCTGATGCTCGCGGCCCATCCGGGCCGAGTGAAGGAGTTCATGAAGGTCGACTTGCCCTATCCGCGATCTCTCGCGATGCGCGACACGGTCGAGTTCATTCAGGTTACCGCCTACCTGCGCAAACTTTTGGGAGAATGCTGATGGCAAATGCACTTCCATCACAAGCGGATGGCCGCGACTTGACCGACGGCAACAGGTTCAGGGCGCTCGACGCTGCCGTCAGCGCTGCCCTGCGACATCTGCCAGCGACGCTTGCGATCCTTGGTTGCATCCTGCTTTGGCAGCTCGTCGTCTGGGGCTTTTCGGTGCCAACGTTCATGGCGCCCGGACCAGTCGACGTCATCAAGGCCTTCGGCGAAAACGCCGGCATCCTGTGGACGAACTTCTGGCCGACGCTCATGGAAGCGGTTCTCGGCTTTATATTCGGCAATGTCATTGCCGTCCTTCTAGCGGTCTGGTTCGTCCACAGCCCGCTCGCCGAGCGAGCCTTCTATCCGATCGCCGTGATCATCAAGTCGATCCCGATCATCGCACTGGCGCCGATCCTGGTGCTGCTCGTCGGCAATGGCATCGCACCGAAGATCATCATCGCAGGGCTGATCTGCTTCTTCCCGACCCTCGTCAACATGGTGCAGGGACTGAAGTCGGCGAGCCCCGCAATGCTCGACCTGATGCGCATCCTGTCTGCCAGCAACTCCGAAATCTTCTGGAAGGTTCGGCTGCCAGGCTCGCTGCCTTTCCTTTTCGCCGCGCTGAAAATTGCGGCAACCAGCAGCGTGATGGGCGCTATCGTCGCGGAGTGGATCGGCTCCAGCTACGGCCTCGGCGCCCTGATCATCGAGGCGACCTATAATTTCCGTTCGCCACTGCTCTATGCGACCGTGGTGATTGCGGCCTCGCTCGCCGTGGTTCTCTTCTTCGCTGTTTCGTTCGCGGAAGCGAAGATCGTCCGCTGGAAACCGACGACGGACCACTGACCCCAAACCCCTTGCTGCCGGACCTGGATATCCGGGTCCGGTCAACCGACGAAGTCACTGGCTGTGAGCTCCTCACATTTCGCCGGACAGGTCCCCTATGGAGGAAACGATTATGGAAACAATCAGAGAACCCTTGCGCAATGCCAGGATCGTCGACCGCTCCGACGTGGTCGTCGTCGGCGGCGGACCGGCTGGCATCTCCGCCGCGGTTTCGGCGGCGCGCACTGGGGCAAGCGTCACGCTCCTCGAACGCTACCCCTATGTCGGCGGCCTTGCCGCTGGCGGCATGGTTCTCGTGCTCGACGACATGGTCAACGGGCTTGAAATCACCGTGCGCGGCATCTGCATGGAGATGATCGAACGGATGAAGACGCTCGGTCTGTGCGTCACCCCGACGGACGGCGACCGCCAGCTCGACTTTCGCGACACGCCGGAAGCCTGGCAAAAGTGGGCGCGCTGGGGCTTGTTCGACTTCCATACGCCATCCGCGCCACATCCGATCTGCTATGCGGCCGCCTTTGATCCGGACGCGTTCAAACGGGTCTCCTATGACATCCTTCGCGAATCCGGCGTGAAGCTAAGAACGCACAGCTGGTTCTCCTCGGCGATCGTCGAGAACGGGACGATCAAGGGCGTGGTCTGCCAAACGAAATCCGGCCGCGAGGCCATCATGGGTGACGTCGTGATCGACGCATCGGGCGACCTCGACGTTGCTGCCGACGCGGGCGCCCAGCACACGGACGGCAATTTCATCCTGACGACCGTTTCCCGCTGGGGCGGGATCGACACCGCCGCAGCAGAGCGCTTCGAATTCGAAGAGCCGGAAAGGTTCAAGGCACTCGACCATGAGGCCAAGCGTCTGATCGGCGGCTGCTGGTCGTTCTGGTGGTTGAAGACGCCGCTGCCGGGCGTCATCTGGCTGAACTGCCCGCACATGCCGAAGCTCTCCGGTCTGAGTGTCGAAGACCTGACCTACGCGGAACTTGAGGGTCGTGGCCGCATCGCCCGCCTGCTCGACTTCGCAAGGGCCAACTTGCCGGGCTTCAAAAATGCGCATGTGATCGACTTCGCACCGCAGACGGGCGTGCGCCAGTCGCGACTGCTGCAGGGCGAGTACGTCGTCACCAAGGATGACGTGATGAACCGACAGCACTTCGCCGATACGGTGTGCCGCGGCCGCGACTACTACACGCCCTACCGGGCCATGCTGCCGAAGGAAGTCGACCAGCTGATCGTCGCGGGCAGGCATTATTCGGCGACGATCCAGGCGCAAAAGTCGAGCCGCGAGATCCCGCCGTGCATGGCAATGGGCGAGGCGGCAGGCGTCGCTGCCACCGTGGCGCTCAATGCCGGCGTCAAGGTGCGAGACGCCGATGTCAGGGCAATCCAGAAGCAATTGCGGGCCCAGGGCGCCGATCCCGGCGACGTACCATCCGAAAACGCAACCTATCTGGAGGCAGCCGAATGACATCTCTTCCCCTCGACGGTATCCGCGTCGTCGATTTCACCCAGGTCATGCTTGGCCCGTGCTGCACGCAGATGCTGGCCGACTATGGCGCCGAGGTCATCAAGATCGAAAAGGCCAAGATCGGCGATCTTTCACGCTGGTCGCTGGGATCGGATCCGGACGGCCTCAACAATCCGGTTTTCTCGTCGCTCAACCGCAACAAGAAGAGCCTGGCGCTCGACCTCAAGCAGGATGAGGCGCGTGCCGCGGTGCGCGCCCTGATCGACACGGCCGATGTTGTCGTCAACAATTTTCGCCCCGATGTCATGGAGCGCATGGGCTTCGGTTATGAAGAGCTCAGGAAGAGCAATCCGCGGCTGATCTACGCCGTCGGTACGGGCTTTGGCCTTGAAGGCCCCTATCGGCACAAGGGCGGGCAGGACATTCTCGCGCAGGCGCTTTCCGGTGTCATGCGCCGAAAGTCGGACGCGAGCCATCCGCTGTCGATCTACGCGACGCCGCTTGCCGACTATTCGGCCGGCATGCACCTCGTCCAGGGCATTCTGCTTGCCTTGCTGCACCGTGAAAAGAACGGCCACGGCCAGCAGGTTGCGGTCAGTCTTTACAGCTCCATGCTCGCCATGCAGATGCAGGAAGGCACCACGCACATGATGCGGGAGAAGGACCTGAACTGGGGCGCTTTCCCTCTGACAGGCGTGTTCGAAACCACCGACGGCGCCATCGTCATGGTCGGTGCCTTCAAACAGAATCCGCTGCGCGACATTTGCTCCGCCTTGGAGATCGAGGACCTGTCCCTCCAGCCGCAATTTGCCGATTTCGACGCACAGATGCAGCGCCGCCCGCAATTGCAGCAGGTCTTCCGCGAGGCGTTTGCGAAGAACAGCAGCGCCCATTGGCTCGGCCGGCTGGAGCAAGTGGACATTCTCTGCGCGCCGGTACGCTCGCTTCCCGAAGCCCTCGACGACGAGCAGACGGTGATCAACGGTATGATCCTTCACGCCGGCGAAACGAAGGCCGGCCCGATCCGGCTGGTCGGCTCGCCGATCGACATGTCGGCGGCGACCGTCACGGTGCGCATCGCCCCGCCGAAGCTCGGCGAGCACAATGACGAGATCCTCTCGGGGCTTTCCGTTCGCCGGGGAGATGCGGCATGAGCGTCGAGTTCGTCGTAAAAGACCGCGTAGCAAGCGTCACATTGAACCGTCCGGAACGGATGAATGCGGTGGACGCAGCAACCGAACGCGAACTGGAGGCGATCTGGCAGGAGATCGAAGCGCGCGACGACATAAGCTGCGTCGTGCTGACGGGTGCCGGCGATCGGGCATTTTGCGCCGGGGCTGATCTGAAGGGTGCCGAGACGACGGGTCTCGACTACTGGAGCGAGAGCCGGCCGAACGGTTTTGGCGGGCTGGCTTTTCGCCGCTCGCTGGATGTTCCTGTTATCGCCAGGGTCAACGGTTATGCGCTCGGCGGCGGGTTCGAGATGGTTCTCGGTTGCGATATCGTCGTTGCCTCGACGAAGGCGGCGTTCGGCTTGCCCGAGGCCCGCGTCGGACGCCTGCCGCTTGATGGCGGCATGGTGCTTCTCCAGCGCAGGATCCCCCACAATCTCGCAATGGGCGTGTTGTTGACCGGCAGGCGGTTTTCCGCAGCCGAGATGCAAGGTTTCGGCATCGTCAACGAGATGGCTGAACCAGAGGAGCTCGATACCGCCGTTGCCCGCTGGGTGGCCGAAATCGTCGCCTGCGCGCCGCTTTCGCTCCGAGCAATCAAGCAGACCGTCAATCGCACCGGGCATCTGTCGCCGGCGGAAGCACAAGGCCTGCGCACGCCTGCGCTCGTGAAGGCGCTCAAAAGCGAAGATGCGCTGGAAGGCGTGAGTGCTTTCCAGGAGAAGCGCGCGCCCATTTGGAGGGGACGATGAGCGTGTTATAGGTCGGAGCCCAGGGGAGGGGAGGTTCCAATCGAATGCACGCCAGCATCCTGAAATATTTCGTCTCGGTCGCGCGGTCCGGGTCCATTCGCAAGGCCTCCGAGGAGCTTCACGTCGCATCCTCGGCGGTCAGCCGGCAGATCAAGAAACTGGAAGACGAGCTCGGGATCGCCCTGTTCGAACGGCTCTCGAACGGCCTGAGGCTGACCGTCGCCGGGGAAAACGTGCTGCGCCACGCCCGGGTCACGCTCGAGAATTTCGAGCTTTTGCGCAGCGACCTCGGCGCCTTGCAGGGAAAAAAGGCCGGTCGCGTGCAGATGTCTTGTCTGGACAGCCTGGCCATCCAGTTCCTGCCGGACATGGTCAACACGTTCCACAGCATCCATCCAGGCGTGAGCTTCCATATCCACACCGCCGGTCACGGCAACATCAGCAGCCTGGTCGCCGAAGGTGACGTCGACATGGGGTTGACCTTTGATCTCGCCCGTCCAGACGACACGGAGATGCTCTTTCGCGTACCGATGCCGCTGATGGCTTTCGTCGGACGGGGACATCCGTTGGCGAAGCAGCGGCAGGTCTCGCTCGCCGAATGTGCTCAGTACGACCTGCTTCTGCAACTCGATACGCAGCCGATCCGCTCGCTCATCGAAATCGAACTCTCGGTCTTCGAACGAACCGGGCGGCCCTTTGTGCTGTCGAACAGCCAGATGATGCTCAAGCCATTCATCATCTCGGGGCAGGGAGTGGCTTTCTTCACGCCGATCGGCTTCCTCGCGGAAATCAAGGCGGGCGATGTCGTTCCGATACCGCTTTCCGGATCGCGCCTTCAGAACCTGCATATCGGAATTCTCGTGCAGCGACGCCGGCAGCGCACCCACGCGGCCGAAGCCGTCATCGAATTCGTTGGTGCGGAACTGCTGAGGTTCAGCGACCAGATCATGGAGGCAATCAATCCTTGAGTGAACACCACGTCCCCGGGCGACTTCTTTTGCGTCCTGGCCACGAGGCCGCAAGGCGTGAGCCAAACCTCTTGCGGCATCTGCCTGACGGCGCCTCCTCGGCTGCGATCCCGGCCAATGCCCTCCTGATGCCGCCACCCGTCAACGCGCATGACCACGGATACGGCATCCGCACGCTCGATTTCGGCAATGTCGACGATGCCCTGGAGGTGTGGATACCCGGCCTTCGGCTCCGACCACGCACCGATCCCTACCTGGAAGCGCTGGTGGCATTCTCCCGGCTGGCGCAAACGGGCGTCGGTGCAACCATGCATTGTCACAATTCGCTGAATGTCGACCGACTGGTGGAGGAGGCTGGTGCGGTGATGCGCGCGGCGCGCGATGTCGGCATAAGACTTGCGCTATCCTGCCCGCTTCTCGACTACGACCCGTGGGCCTATGACGGCGGCCCGCAGCGATTGCGGCCGTATCTCGCTCCGGCAGACTGGGATGAACTCAGTGCCTCGATCCCCCAATATGCTCCGCCTTCGGTCCAGATTTCAGCGGCCGACGCGGCCGCTGCAACCAACACGAGCCCGTTGATCGATGTCCAATACGGCCCGATCGGGCCGCAGTGGTGCTCCAATGCAATGCTCGAAAGCATCGCCGAGGCCTCTCACGCAACGGGTCGTCGCATTCACATGCATCTCCTCGAGAGCCCAAGGCAGAGGCTGTGGCTGGACAGGCGCTTTCCGCAAGGGGTCGTCCGATACCTCGACGATATCGGCTTCCTCTCGCCCCGCCTTGCCGTTGCCCATGGCGTTCAACTGCGGCCGGATGAGCTGGAGTTGCTGGCAGCAAGAGGCGTGCAGCTCGTTTCAAACCCGTCGGCAAACTTGCGCCTGCGTTCAGGCGTGGCGCCGCTCGCTGCCATTCCGGCAAGCGGGCCCGCTTTCGCTTTCGGCCTCGACGGCACGGGGTTTGATGACGACCAGGACCTTTGGCGTGAACTGCGCCTCACCCATCTGTTGCATGGCGGCAACGACCTGGCGCGGACCTTTACGGCACGTCGCGTCTTCGATGCCGCGATCCATGTCGGCGCCAAGGTTGTGAACGCGCCGGCAAACGAAGACCTGGTGCTCGTCGACTATGGCGCACTGGTCGCCGACAGCGTGATAGACGATCTGGATGAGGGGGAGGTGCTGCTCACCCGGATGACGGCGGCGCACGCGAAGGGGCTCTACGTCGGCGGGCAGGAGGTCATGTGCGATGGGAAGCTGACCCGGGTCGATTTCGAAGGTGCCCGGGCCGAACTCCTGCAGCAGGCGCGTGCGGACCTTCCGAGGCTGAACTGCGAGCGTGAACTCGTGACCAAGCTCGCCGCGGCGACGCGGGCCTATTATTCCGGCTGGTGAGCCCAAGCGGCGAGGCCGCAAAACACCTCGGGATACGTGCGGCGCGGGCCGAGACGGGACGGCTTTCTACCGGCCCCAAGCTTCGTTTCTCTGGCCAACCGTCGACCTGCGTCTGCGCAGCTGCCCTGTCTTACCCTGTGGATCAGGTTCGGTTATGCGACGGTTACCGCTTTCTCGAAGGCGGCAACGAAGGGATGGTCCTGCACCGTCGAGCACTCCTTGCTCCACCCGCCCGGTGAACCCATTCCGGTGACGTCGGCTCCGAAGAACTCCTTGTTCACAGCGATGAAATGGCGCTGGTTGTCGGCGATCTCGTGATCCCAGACGATGGCATCGACGGGGCAGATTGAAAGACAGAGCCCGCAATTTATGCATTCGTCGGGGTGGATGTAAAAGGTGCGGCCGCCCTCGTAGATGCAGTCGACAGGGCAGGCCGCGGTGCAGTCGCCATCCTTCACGTCGATGCAGGGTTCGGTAATGACATAGGCCATCTTGCTGGTCTCTGAAGAGTTGCTTGCACGGCCAATTATTCAGAGTTTCCCTTGCCGAAGAAGCACAGATATTCGCAACGTCGATTGCCAAAAAGGCAACGTCCGGTGCTTATTCGATCTCGTTTGATGTCGCCGCGTGGCGAAGTTTTGCGGTAAGCGCCAACCTGAAACGAGCTTGATCACCCGGCCGTACAGCCCAGGAGCGATGCGGACAGGATCGTGCGCAAGCGCCTTTGTTCGCCTGCCGGGCTTAGGGCTGCCGGAGGATGCCTCTCAGGATCGTCTCGGTGATCGTGGCCGCCGCCTTTTCATAGTCATCGGCTTTCAAACGGGGCTTTTTGAGCGCGTCGACGGCGACGGGTTCGAAGTCCGAGTAAAACTGGGTTGACGCCCAGAGCATGATGAAGAGATGACGTGGATTGACCGGCAGCATCTTGCCAGCGGCGATCCAGCCCTCGATGACCGCGACATGAGAATCCGTTACCTGACGGATGTGTTCGCGATCCTTCTTGGTCAGGAAGCGGGCGCCTTGAATGATTTCGCTGGCGAAGAGCCGGGACTCGGCCATGTTCTTGCGCGTGTATTCCAGCTTCGCCTTGATGTAGAGCCTGAACGCCTCCGCCGGTTCGCGCTCCGGCGAAATGTATTTCAGTGCATCATCCCAACTGGCGAGCAAGTGCGCGATGATGGCGGTGTAGATCTCCTCCTTGGAAGAGAAGTAGTAGTAGACGTTTGCCTTGGGCAGGCCCGAAGCCTCGGCAATCTCGGCGATGCGCGTGCCATCGAAGCCCTTGCGGGCAAATATCTCGATCCCCGCCTTGATGATGAGCCGCACGTTACGTTCGCGGATGCGCTCTTCGGGATCTCGTACTGCCCTTGCCATATGGTTCCGCCTCCATCTCGCCGTCGCTTCCTACCAGGCAATCATGCGTGGTGGCGAGATCGCCTTTGCAATTGCCGCGTTTTCCAGCGAAATGCAAGCGTATCGCCCTTTCGCCAGAAGCTGACGATGTAGTCAAGAAAAGTTGACCGCTTCGTCATTTTCTTCTTTTTGAAAGTTGACACTTTGGTCAGCTTTTGTCTAGTCTCCCTGCAATGAACGGAAGGGGAGCCGTAATGCCGATGCGCTTGAGAGAGGCAATGGCGGAAACGCTTGCAGGCTGGGAGGGCGACCTGCCAGATGCCTGGCGCGCCGCGCTCGGCCCCGTCGGCGACGATTTTGGCCGTATTGATGCGGACCTCGAGCTGGAGGCATGGGAACCGATCTTCCCGGCGCGCCGCGGCAAGTCTTTTCCGGGTCAGCCGAAGGGTGCGCACGCCTTGGCGGCCTTCGACGGAATTGCACCCGATGGCGTGCGCTGCCTGGTTCTTGGGCAGGATCCTTATCCCGAACCGAGTTTTGCGACGGGGCGCGCCTTCGAGGCCGGCAATTTGGCTGGGTGGGGCGAGTTGGACAAGATGTTCTCGAAGAGCATCCGCGCCTATATGCAGCTGATTGCGGCCGCGCGCCTTGGTGATGAAAGTCTGGCGTGCGATTTCGGCCGCTGGCCGGATGTGCGGCATCTGCTGTGCGATCCCACCGGTTCGTTCGAGGCGCCGAGCCTGATCACCGACCGCTGGGTGGGGGAGGGTGTTCTCCTGCTCAACGCATCGCTGACGCTCTCTCGCTTCCGTGTCGATATCGATCCGCATCAGTCCCGTGGGCATCTTTCCTTCTGGCGGCCGCTGATGCTGCGCGTGATCGAAATGCTTGTGGCGCGAGGCGAGCCCGTTGTCTTCCTGGGTTTCGGTGCGGCTGCGGCTGACATCTTCTCGCAAGTCGGCGTTGCCGAGGGGCAGTTCGGCCATGTCGCCTATGTTCAGCGCGAGCATCCCGCCTTTGCCGACAAGGTGCTCGGCCGAGAAAATCCGTTCCTTCTCTGCAATTCTTATTTGGAGGCGATGGGCGGCCGGCCCATCGCGTGGTGAACCATGGCGCGTAACCCGGAATATGATTTCATCGTGGTCGGTGCGGGCTCGGCCGGTTGTGTTCTCGCGAACCGTCTGTCGAAGAACCCGGCAAACCGCGTGCTATTGATCGAGGCTGGCGGCAAGGATCGCAACCCGCTGTTCCGGCTGCCGATGCTGATGGGCAAGCTGTTCCATTCGGGCATCTACAACTGGCATTATCACACCGAGCCCGAGCCTTATCTCAATGGCCGCTCGCTCTATTGGCCGCGCGGCAAGGTGCTGGGCGGGACCTCCACCATCAACGGCATGATCTACGTGCGCGGTAATCGCCACGACTACGATCGCTGGTCGCAGCTCGGACTGCACGGTTGGTCCTATGATGAAGTGCTGCCGGCATTCCGACGCTCCGAAACGCATATCCAGCGCAAGGACGCCTTCCACAGTGGCGACGGGGAACTCACCGTCTGCCGAGCCCGTGGCAACAATCCGCTGATGGACGTGTTCTGCGAGGCGGGCATCCAGGCCGGCTATCCGGCCAACGATGACTTCAACGGAGAGACGCAAGAAGGCTTTGGCCGCTACGACTTCACCATCCGCAAGGGAAAGCGCTGGTCCACATCATGGGCGTTCCTGCGTCCGGCGCTCGGCCGCAAGAACCTCACGGTGCTGACGGGGGCGGAGCTCACGCGTCTGATTATCGAAGGCGACCGGGCGTGCGGCGTCGAGTATCTGAAGGACGGCGCGCTGGGACGCGCCCGTGCGGGGCGGGAGGTGATCCTCTCCTCAGGGGTGGTCAATTCGCCCAAGGCGTTGCTTCTGTCCGGAATCGGACCCGCGGACGAGCTCCGGGCGCTTGGCATCGAGCCGGTGTTGGACCTGCCGGGCGTCGGCAAGAACCTCCAGGATCACGTCGACTGCGTCATGAGCTGGGAATGCCGGGAGCCGATCACGCTCTTCAGCGACCTGCGGGCGGACAAGCTCATCCCCGCCGTTGCCCAGGGCATGCTGTTCGGTGAGGGCGTCACCACGACGTTCCCCTATGAGGCCGGTGCCTTTATCCGCTCGAACGATGGCCTGGTTGCGCCCGACATACAGCTGCACTTCATGCCGGCGCTGGAAAAGACGGCCAACCTGCACTTCCCAAATCCGTTCCGGAAGAAGCAGGCCGTGGAGGCCAACCACGGGTTCACGATCCGCGTCGGCCCCGTCAATCCGGTGAGTCGCGGCGAGATCACGCTGCGCTCGGCGAACGCGACGGATAAGCCGAAGATCCAGGCCAACTACCTCCGTGACGATTTCGACGTCCGCACGATGATCGATGCCATCCGGCTGACCCGTGACATTGTCGGCCAGAAGGCTTTCGACCGCTATCGCGGCAAGGAGCTGGCACCGGGGCCGGAAGCGCTCGACGATGCCGCTTTGACGAGCTGGCTGCGGGCGACCGCCATGACGACCTTCCACCCGGTTGGAACCGCCAAGATGGGCAACGATCCCATGGCTGTGGTGGATGCGCGACTCAAGGTGCACGGCATCGAAGGGCTACGTGTCGCGGACGCCTCGATCATGCCGGTCATCTCAAGCGGCAACACCAACGCGCCAGCCATCATGATCGGCGAGAAATGCGCCGAATTCGTCCTGAACGCATAGGAAGCAATCTGATGATCCTGGAACACCGCACCTACACCTTCAAGCCTGGCACGGTCGACAAGTGGATGAAGAAGTACGAGGCCGACGGCCTTCCCGTGCAGAAGCGCCATCTCAACAAGTTCGTCGGTCTCTATGCCTCGGAACTGGGAACGCTTCACACGACCGTGCTGATGTGGGCCTACGACAGCCTCGCTGACCGCGAAGCGCGCCGCGCGGCCATGTATGCCGATCCGGACTGGCAGAAGTTCATTTCCGAAGTCTGGGCGCTGGACGCGATCCAGAAGCAGGAGGTGATGATCATGAACCCGGCCTCCTACTCCCCGCCGCTCTGAGGTGGGAAACGGCGCGGAGGATCACACCTGCGCCCTGGCATGCGCTTGAGAAACGACAAGATAAAAAGGGAACAATCATGACAGACAAGACTGGGAAGATTACACAGCACATGATGCAGCGCCGGACATTCCTGCAGGCGAGCGCGGGTGCCGCGGCGCTGGCCTTTGCAGCCGGCGTCGTCCCTGAATTCGCCCGTGCGTCCGGGGGGCTGGTCGCGCTGGTCCATACGCAGGCTGCCGGCGACAATGGTCCGGTGGACCAGATGATCGCCATGCTCAAGCAGCTTTCGGAAGAAAAGGGCTTCGAATACCGCGCTGTCTACGCGCAGGATCCGGCGACCTACGAGACCGTCTACCGCACGCTGGGAGATGCGGGCGCGGCGATCATCATCTCGACCTTCAACGAAGTGGCCGAGCCCTTCAAGGCGCTGGCGCCGTCCTATCCCAACACCAAGTGGATCCAGCTTTTCGCCGACCCCTTCGAGCCAGCAATCCCGAACGTGGTGACCGTTTCCTACGACTACTATCTTGGTTGCTATCTGTCGGGAGTTTTCGCGGCCAAGATGTCGTCTACCGGCAAGACCGGCTTCATCGGCGGCGTTTCCATTCCGCCTCTCAACG
This sequence comes from Ensifer sp. 22521, assembly GCF_052044795.1. Taxonomy (NCBI): domain Bacteria; kingdom Pseudomonadati; phylum Pseudomonadota; class Alphaproteobacteria; order Hyphomicrobiales; family Rhizobiaceae; genus Ensifer; species Ensifer sp. 22521. Next base: position 67,218 of record NZ_JBQENM010000027.1, on the reverse strand, counting down.
CAGACTTCAACGCCTTCAAGGCCGGCGTGCGTTCCATTCGACCGGATGCCTCCGTCATCGCCGCCTTTGCAGGCTCGTTTCAGGACCCTGCAAAGGGTCAGGAAATCGCTACCCAGATGTACAATGACGGCATCGACTACATCCAGACCGATGCGGCGGCCACCGACGGCGGCATTATTGCCGCTGCCAACGAGAAGGAAGGGCGCATGGTGAGCTGCCTCGCGCCCGGACAGTATGAGTTGGGCCCGAAATCACTGATATCCATCGTCAGCCTGGACTTCGGCGCCTCGCTCTACAACGAGGCCACCAAGGCCGTCGGACCTCAGTGGAAGGGTGGTGCGCATGAGCATACGGGCCTTGGCACCGGCGTCATCGACTTCATTCTCTCGCCGGTCTTCACCGAACAGGGGCCGGCGGATCTTAACGCCAAGGCGAAGGAAGCGCTGATCGAGGTCGATAAGGTTCGTGTCGGCATCCTGAATGGGTCGATCAAGGTTCCGTTCAACACCACCCTTTGATCTCCTGGCGCTGGCTCGCCGAGCCAGCCCGAAGTTTCGAAGGACGTCGGCACAGGCCTTCCCTCTTGGGGGAGGTCACTGGGGTTCGCGGATCGTTTCCAGCCCTGTTGACGGCCGCGAACCTCCCGCTCTCGATGGGAACCATAGCATGTCCAATTCTCCGAAATCGGCCCTGGAGTGCCGCAACGTCACCGTCAAATTCGGAGACGTGACGGCGTTGTCGGAGGTTTCAGCTTCGTTCGCTCCTGGCCAGATCCATGCGGTCGTCGGTCAGAACGGGGCCGGCAAGACCACCTTTGCCCGCGTGGCGGCCGGCCTCGTCCAGCCGACCTCCGGCGCCGTTAACGTGATGGGACACGACATCCGGACGGGGCAGGTCAGCGAAAGCCGGGCCGCGGGCGTGGAGCTCGTCCACCAGAGTTTTGCGTTACCACCGTCCTTCACCGTCGCCGAGACCATGGAGTTTGGCGCTACGAGCAAGGGTGGCATCTATAGCCGCAAGGGGCTCGCTAAAAAATGGCGGGCGCATCTTGCAGGGCTCGACGTCCAGGTCGACTTGAACCGGCGGATCCGGGATCTGCCGATCGAAACGCAGCAGGGCATAGAGATCGCGCGGGCCCTGGTTGCGGATGCGCGCGTCCTCATTCTTGACGAGCCGACCGCAGTCCTGTCTCCCGCGGGCATCGACATGCTGTTCGCGCGCGTTCGCCGCCTTAGGGAACGTGGGGTGACAGTTATCCTCATCCTGCACAAGATCCGCGAGGTGCTGGGCATCGCCGACACAGTCACGGTGCTGCGGGGCGGCCAAAAGGTCCAAGGGCCGCTTCCGGTGGCTGAGGTTTCGGGCGAGCGTTTGGCCAACCTCATCGTCGGTGAGGCCGTCGCGAAGACGCTCGATCTGCACGATCGCGATGCATTGGTCGGAACGAAGTCACCGATCCGTGGGGACTCAGATCAATCGGCGCATGCGACCGGCCCTGCCATCCTTTCGATGAAGGCCGCTTCTACTCGGCCGGACAGCGGAGGCATTGCTCTCGATGGTGTCGATCTGGAGATCCGTCCGGGAGAGATCGTCGGCATCGCCGGAGTGGAGGGCAACGGGCAGAAGACGCTAGTGCGGGCTATCTCCGCTCTCGCCGATCTGACAAGTGGATCGATCCAGCTTGCAGGCCATGACGTGACTGGCGAACCTCTCGCCGCCCGTCGCGCGATCGGTCTTAGGATCATTCCCTTCGAGCGCAACGTCGAAGGTCTCAGCCTCACGAGTTCGCTCTGGCAGAACTGGAGCGCGAGGGAGCTGCTGCAGGGCAGGCTGCTCAAGCTGATCCGTCCCTCGGCAGTGCGCGATGCCTGCGACCGGTCACTCAAGGAATGGAGCGTTCACTACCACAATTCCGCGCAGAAGGCGGGGTCCCTGTCGGGCGGCAATGCGCAGAAGGTGATCCTCGCCCGGGAAATCGATCCCGATGCAAAGCTCATCATCGCGGCCCAGCCGACCCGCGGCCTCGACATCGGGGCCACCGCCTTCGTTTGGCAGGCGCTCCGGCAGGCGCGCGACCGTGGCGCGGCGATACTGCTGATCTCGTCGGATCTCGACGAGCTCTTCGACATATCGGATCGCGTCGTGGTGATGCTGTCGGGACGCCTGAATGGCGAGTTCCGTGCGCCCTTCGACATAGGGTTGGTGGGAGCGGCCATGACCGGTGCCGTTGCAGGGGCAAGCGCATGAAAGACAGTCTCATCACCGTCGTCCGCAGTCTGATCTTTGTGATCTTCGCGCTTATCCTCTGCGCGCTCGTGTTCCAGCTTGCCGGTTACAATGCTCCGGTGACGCTTTGGGCGGTGCTCGATGGGGCATTCCTGCGAAGCGGCGCGATCGAGCAAAGTCTCAGATGGGCGCTGCCGCTGTTCATAACGGCGGTCGGCGTCGGCATTTCCTTCCGGGCGGGCTTCTTCAACATTGGTGCCCAGGGCCAGTTCTATGTCGGCGCGATCTGCGCCGCCTTCGCTGCCGAAGCGGTAAAGGGCGGACCAGCCTTCCTGGTAATCCCGACCTTGCTTCTTGCCGGCATGCTCGGCGGTGCTCTCTGGGCGCTGTGGCCGGGATTGCTGCGCCTGCGCTCCGGCACAGACGAGGTCATCACCACGCTGATGGGCAACTTCATGGCCGGCTTGCTGCTGGTCTATGTCACCTCAGGGCCGCTGAAGGATCCCTCGGGTTCCGGCCAGCAGGCATCGAGCCGCCCGCTCGATGCGGCCTATCGCATCTCGGATTCTCTCGGTCTCTCCCCGGCGATCATCGCAATCGCGGTGGTCGTCGGCATCCTCATGTGGCTGCTGGTGAACCGAACTTCCTTCGGCGTCCTGGCAAGCCTTGCCGGCCGCAATGGCACGATGGTGGAGTGGCAGGGCGCGCGCCTCTGGAAGCTCGGCCTCTCCAGTTTCCTCATTTCCGGGGCCCTTGCGGGCCTTGCCGGCACCATCGAGTTCATGGGGCCGAACGGCCGCATCGCATCGGGCTTTCTGCCGGCGCACGGGTTCACCGCGATCCTGATCGCGCTTGTCGCCAATCTCTCCGTTCTCGGAACGGCGGTTGCTGCCGTGTTCTTCGGCGGCCTTGCCTCGGCGGCACTCTATCTGCCGATCATGGCGGGGCTGCCGTCGGCGGCGATCGACATCGTCAATGCAGCGATCGCACTGTTCATAACCGCAAGGTCGACGTTCATCGACAGGGTGCTGCGTCTCGGAGGGCGCAAGACATGAATGAGATCTTCATCGCCATCCTGCGCTCCGGAACGCCGTTGATCTACGTCACGCTCGCCGGCGTTATCGCGCAGCGGGCAGGGGTCTGGAACCTCGGTCTCGAGGGCCTGATGATCATCGGCGCCTGCGCGACAATTCTCGGCATCATGCTCACAAAGTCCGTCGGCGCGGCCATCCTCATCGCCATCATCGCCTGCGTGCTGGCCTCGGTGCTTCTCTGGTTCGTCATCGACAGGCTGAAGGCCAATCCCATTATCGCCGGCCTCGGACTGACTGGTCTCGGCATCGGCGGAACGGCGCTTGCGGTCCAGTCTATCTTCGGCAGCCAGGCAACCGTAACGGCACCTTTCGGCATTCCAAAATTGGGGCCGGCCTTCGGTTCCTATGGCGTGCTGTCGGTCTCGGTTGTCGCCATGCCGCTCGTCGTCTTTGCCATGTGGGTGCTGTTGCGGCGAACGCGCTTCGGCCTGCGGCTAGCCGCCTGTGGGGAGCATCCGTTCGCTGCACGCGGCGTCGGCGCCAACCCGTCGCGCATGCGGCTCCTGGCGCTTTCGATCGGTGGGGTGCTGTGCGCTATCGGCGGCGCGGAACTTGCCGCGGGCAGCCTGCAGTTCTTTGCCCAGGGCATGACGGCCGGTCGCGGCTTCATGGCGTTTGCTGCAGTCATCTTTGGCGCGGCCCATCCCGTGGGTGCCACCTTCGCCGCCTTTTTCTTTGCCATCGTCGGCGCCATCGGCATCCGGGCGCAGTTGACGTTCGGCGACAGGATTCCGCACGATCTCCTGCAAGCATTGCCCTATCTCGCGACGGTTTTCGGCGTCTGGCTGTCCGGAAAGCTTCGTGGCGGCGCGAAGGCTGCAAGCTCGTTCGCCGAGCTCAGGGATCAGTAATCATGATGTGCGGCGGACGCTATCCTCAGGTCATTCAATGGTTTCCGGGGCATTTGTCATGAGCGAAATTCTCATCCGCAATGGGACGATAGTTGCGATGGACCGCGCTCACGGCGCAACACCATTTGCCGCTGACATCCTGATCGAAGGCACCGAGATCAGATCGATCGGGTCGGGCCTTGCCGCCAGGCCCGACGCCCAAATTATCGAGGCACGCGGCAAGCTGGTCCTGCCGGGACTGGTCAATGCCCATACGCATTCCAGTGAGACATTCCTGCGGGGGCGCTATGAGCGCATGCCGCTCGAACTGTGGCTGCTCTATGCCTATCCGCTATTGATGAACGACCCGATCGGAGAGCGCCTGCTGTACCTGCGCAGCCTGCTGCTGGCGATGGAATCGCTGCGCAACGGCGTCACGACGCTCTGCGACGATTTTTTCGACCCGCCCCGGCACGATCTCGCCCGACTTGCCACCGTCTTTCGCGCCTACGACGATGCCGGAATCCGCGCCAATGTTTCCAGCGCGGCGATGAATGTGCATACGCTTGATGCGCTGCCTTTTGTGCGCGAGATAATGCCCTCGGCGATGCAGGATCTTCTCGATTTTGGTCCGCCTATGTCGGCAGGAGCGTACGCGGACTATTGCCGCGCTGCCTTTTCCAGCCTGCACGGGATGTCGGGCCGCCTGCAGTTCATGATCGCCCCTTCAGCACCGCAGCGCTGCACGCCCGATCTCATGGCGACCTGTATGGAGCTGGCGGTGGAGAGAAGCGTGCCGTTCCACACGCATGTCCTCGAAACCAAGACACAGGCGGTGACTGGGCTCGTTCATCACAGCAAGTCCTTGATCGCCTATATGCATGATCTCGGCCTTCTGAAACGCAATACGACCATCGCGCATTCGGTGTGGGTCAGCGACGAGGACATCGAGCTGATGGGGGAGGCGGGCGTCTCCGTTGCCCACAACGCCATCTCCAACCTGAAGCTTGGGGCCGGGATCGCGCCGATCCGCCGCCTGCTCAATGCCGGTGTGACGATCGGTCTTGGCACGGATGGCGTTTCGTCGAACGATACGTCTCGCATCTTCGACGTCATGCGCGTCGCCGGTCTCGTTCATAGTGCCGCCGGTCCTGACTACGAGAAATGGCTGAGGGCGGACGAAATTCTCACCATGGCGACCATCGGTGGCGCCAAGACGGCAATGCTGGAACAGGTGACCGGTTCCCTGGAAGTCGGCAAGTCGGCCGATCTTCTTGTCCTGGATATGCGCAACTATCCTTTCATGCCGCTCAACGAGGTCGCCAAACACCTTGTCTATTCGGAAAACGGATCGTCGGTGGAAACAGTGATGGTTGCCGGACGGATAGTCATGCAGGGCGGACGCCTGACCACGGTGGATGAACAGGCCGTTTTCGATGAAATTTCCGAACTCGTGCCGGCATATCTTGCCGAACACGCCGAGCTTGAGCGCCGCAACGCGATCTTCGAACCCGTCCTGGCAGAGGTCCATCGAATGGCGACCGCGATGGACATTTCTCTCAACCGATACCAAGGCGATGCCGTATGACGCGACCTCGACGACAGACGGTTTTTCCCAGTGACGTGGCCAGCTCTGTTGCAACGCTCCGTAGAAAAAAATTGGGCAAACCGCATCTTACGTGTAGCGCGAACCATGACAACAATCTATGGATGATACTGCACGCATAAATTGCGATTTTCTGGCTCGCAAGCTGGGCGAAAGTTCTTCACTGTACGAAAGCTCGGCTGCACCTGGGCATGGATTGCGGGTGCTTGCGCGATTTGGACGGCCTTCGGGGGGAAGGCGGACGGGGAACCGATGACATCGACGATAGTTGTGCTTGCTCTTGCAGGCATGGCGTTCACATGGCTGAAAGTGCTCGCGCGGTTTCAGTTGGCTCTTTCCGCCGCCGCTTGGATGCTCCGGGCCATCACCAATGCCGCGCATAGGCGGGGGAACGCCTGGTTCGCCTTCATTGCTGCCTTTTTGATCAGCCTGATTTTTTTCCAGAGTGCGCACGCGCAATCGTCTGGTTGCAGTGCGATCAACGCAACGTGGGGGAGCGGCGTTTCCCTCTCGAATACAAGCGAGTTGTGGCAGGCTCGCCTTAGCGTCCTCGCCGGCGAAAAAGTCACATACAGGGTTACTTCATCTGGCACTGTGAATTCGAACAGCGCAGGCTTCGCGATTTACAAGAACGCTGGCGTTAATATGTCTGACGGCACTTCATTTGAAGCCGGGTGACTGCTTGACAATGGGGCCGAGTTTGAATTATTGGGTAATCGATAACCCAACAAGGGACCAACGTGACAATCTCCCTTTCTGACATCGCGGAGCGTGCGGGCGTCTCAGTGAAGACGGTCTCCGGCGCATTGCACGGCGGCTCCGCTCGAATGTCGGAGGAGACCCGTCAGAAGGTCAAGGCGATTGCGGAGGAGCTCGGCTATGTAACGAACCTGGCCGCGCGCGGCGTGCGTCAGGGCTGGCTTCCGCTGGTCGGCGTCGTGTCCGATGGGCTGATCACCTCGCCCTTCGCCACCGAAATCGTCCGAGGACTCGATGGGGCTGCGCGCAGCGCCGGCATGGCCGTCTTCGCTATCAACCACAGCAGCGGACAGTCGATTGGCTCGGTGCTCGACGAAGTGCAGCAGTTCCGGCCGCGCGCCGTTGCCTACGCCGCCATGTATCACAAGGACGTCGATCTGCCGCCAACGCTGGCCGGTTCCGTCGGGGTCATGATCAACTGCCGCGAGGCCTCTGGCCGTGTCACGTCGCTGGTCCCGGACGAAGAGGGCGGGGCACGTGAGATCGTGCGTTACCTGCTGGCCGCCGGCCGGCGTCGTATTGCCTTCATCAACTTGCCGGGCATTCTGGCCGGCTCCTTGCGCGAGAAGGGCTTTCGCGCGGCGCTGGAGGAGGCAGGCGTCGATCCGCTCGGCGTGTTTCCGGCCGTGCGCCGCAGCGTTTACAGCGATCGCGCGCCAAGCCTTGTCGCATCCCATGTGGAGGCACTTCTTTCCGGTCAGCGGCCGGACGCCATCCTGTGCGGCAACGACCGGGTGGCGATGGAAGTCTATGCGGCGCTTGCGCGTGCCGGCCTTCGCATCCCGGACGACATTGCGGTGGCAAGTTTCGACAATCAGGTCGAGCTTGCCTCGCGGCTGGATCCGCCCTTGACGACGATGGCCCTGCCGCACCGCGCGATGGGCCGCCTTGCCATGGAGATCCTGCTCGCCGGGCAACCTGAGCCGCCGCATCTGCGGCAGCTGCCCTTCCATCTGGTTGAGCGGGCATCCGTCTGAATTCAGTTTTATGATCGCATTCAACAGGAGGAGAAAACAATGACTGCGCACTTGGGTAATCGTTTACGCAATACACTCTGCGCCGCCACGGCGCTCTTGGGGAGCACCGGTATTGCCGACGCAAAAACCGTCGTTCATGTCATGCACCAGGGCGATCCGGGCTGGGTGAAGGCCTATGGCGATGTCGCCAAGCGCTTCGAGGACGCCAATCCTGATGTCGACATCGAACTGATCTACGCGCCGCACGACGCCTATAACGAGAAGTTCAGCGCCGCCGTCATGGCCAAGCAGTTGCCGGACGTAATGGAACTCGACGCACCGTTCCTCGCCAACTACGTCTGGTCCGGATACCTGCAGCCGATCAAGCCGCTCATCGATAAGGATGTCCTCGACGACATGACCGGCTCGAACATCGCCCAGGGCACCTATCCGATCGACAAGGACCTCTATGCGATCGGCCTCACCGACTCCTCGGTCGTCCTCTACGGCAACAAGAAATATCTCGAAGCCATCGGCGCACGCATTCCGAAATCCGTCGACGACGCCTGGACCCGCGAGGAATTCGAAGGATATCTCGAAAAGCTCTCCAAGCTCGAAGGCGTGAAGTGGCCGATCGACACCTTCCGCGGCTACGGCATCAAGACCGAGTGGATCACCTATGCCTATGGCCCGCTGCTCGAAAGTGCTGGCTGTGATCTGATCGATCGCAAGGCGTGGAAGGCGAGCGGTACGCTCGACAGCGAAGCCTGCGTCAAAGCGCTCACGATGATGCAGACGTGGGTAAAGAACGGCTGGGTCGTTCCGACCTCGTCGGGTACCAACCAGTTCTATGCCGAAGGCCAGCCGGCAGCACTCGCCATGGGCGGGCACTGGTTCTATGCGGAAGCCGCCGCCGCGATGAAGGACAATATCGTCGTCATGCCGCTGCCAAAGATCGGTAAGAAGGGCGTCAGCCCGAACGGCACCTGGATCTGGGGCATCTCGGCGACCTCCGAAAATCCTGAGGCCGCGGGCAAGTTCCTGAGCTTCCTTCTGAAGGACAAGGACTATCGCGACTACGCCAAGACCCAGTCGGCCTATCCGGGACTGAAGAGCTTTGCAGCGGAATCCCCGCTCTACGCTGAAGGCGGACCGCTTGCTGTCGCCTTCGAACAGGCCTCGAAGTCCGCGGTCGCCCGTCCGCCGCACCCGGCCTATCCGACGATTACCTCGGCCTTCATGCAGGCGGTCGACAAGATCTTCAATGGCGGCGACGCACAGGAAGCCCTGACTGCCGCCGCCAGGAAGATCGACCAAGACATTGAGGACAACGCCGGCTATCCGCCGTTCGACGAACAGCAGTAAGGCGTTATCGCAGGGCCGTCACTCTGACCGGCCCTGCGCCATCTCGGGAGGATGAGCGATGAGGAGGAGACCATGACTTTGCAACAGACGTCTGCGCCGGCCATTCCGCGCGCCGGCAGGCGACGTGACCGGCAGCGATTTTGGCAGGAAGTCGCGATGATCGCGCCCGCCGTGCTGCTGCTCGCCATCTTCCTGATCACGCCGTTCCTTCTGTCCTTCTGGACGGCGATGACCAACCAGCCGCTCGTACCGCGCCCGACGCCGGTGCGCTTCGTCGGCCTCTTGAACTTTCAGCGCGTCTTTACCGATCCGCTGTTCTGGACGTCGCTGTGGAACGTCACGCGCTTCACGGTCTGGGTGCTCCCGGTCCAGTGCGGTCTGGCCTTCCTGACGGCGCTGCTGCTCCACCAGAAGCTGCCGATGCGCAATCTTCTGCGCGGCATGTTCTTCCTGCCGGCGATCACCTCCATGGTTGTCGTCTGCGTGATCTGGGGCACGCTGTTTCAGTATCCAAGCGGTCCGCTCAATCAGATCGTCGGCTTCTTGTCCGCTGGAATGATCCAGCCGATCGATTGGCTCGGCGACCCGAACTGGGCGATGTTCTCGATCGTGTTGCTGTCGGCCTGGCAGGCCTATGGCTTCCAGATGATCATCTACCTTGCCGGCCTGCAGGGCATTCCGGAAGAGCTTTACGACGCCGCCCGCATCGATGGGGCAAGCGCGCTGCGCCGCTTCTGGCACGTGACCATGCCTGGCCTGCGTCCCACCCATGTCTTCGTGCTGGTCATTACGACGATCCAGGCTTTCAAGCTCTACACCCAAGTAGCAATCCTCACCCAGGGCGGGCCCAAGGAAAGCACGGAGACCGTGGTGCACTACATGGTGCGCGCCGGTTTCGAGGAACAGAAGCTCGGATATGCCTCTGCCGTCTCCGTCATTCTCTTCGTCATCGTTCTTCTGATCGCGCTTCTCCAGCGCAAACTCCTGAGGCGCTTCGATGTCTGATCTCGTGCTCAACCAGCCCGCCCCGCTGGCCATATCCCGGGGCAACAGCAAGACGGGCCTGCGCGCCGTCCAGACCGTCTGCATCTTCATTGTTGCTCTGGTGATGATTTCGCCACTCTTCATGCTGCTCATTGCCAGCCTCAAGGACGACCGCTTCCGCATCCTTGCGGACATGGGCAGCTTCCGTGCCTTCTGGGTGAGCGACCCGACGCTCTCGAACTACAGGGAGATCGCCAATTTCTCCGGCGAGCTTGCCTATGGCCGCTACCTGTTCAATTCGCTGGTGATCCTCGTCGTCACCGTCGTGTCGGGGCTGATCATCAACTCCATGGCAGGCTTTGTGCTCGCCTGGGGCTCGCTGCGCGGCAAGGCGGTCCTGCTTGCGCTCGTCGTTGCGCTCTATGTCATCCCGCAGGAAAGCATCATCATGCCGCTCGTCGTCATGATGTCGCGGGCAGGGCTGACGGACACCTTTGCCGTCCAGATCCTGCCCTGGGTAGCAAGCCCGCTCTATGTCTTCCTCTTCTACCAGTTCTTCGCGCAACTGCCGAAGGAACTCTATGAAGCGGCGGAAATGGACGGGGCCTCGCCCTTTCGCATCTACCGTTCGATCTACATGCCGCTCAGCCTGCCGGCGCTCGCAACGGTGTCGATCCTCATGGGGATCGAGAGCTGGAACCAGTATCTCTGGCCGACACTCGTAACGCAGACCGACCATGCAAGGCCGATCTCGGTCGCAATTGCCACCTTCTTTGGACAGGACAGCATCTACTGGGACCGCGCCATGGCCGCGTCCGTCCTGATGATGATCCCCGTCCTCATTCTCTACCTCGCCTTCCAGCGCTGGTTCGTAAGCTCGTTCGTCGGCTCCGCCGTGAAAGGTTGACTATGACTTCCCAAACAAAACCCGCGAGCCCCGCGCTTGAAATCATTGAGGCCGCGTTTGCCGCAGGCACGGTGCTGCATCTCTGGATCAAGGCGCGCGAAACTGGCGGCAAGGCGAAGCTCTTCGTGAGTGTCGAGCGCAATGACATCGCCGATCCGTCCACGCGCCGCGCCGAGGAGTTCGAATTCTTCGCAGTGACGCTCGGGACCGGTGGCCACACTGTACTTGCCTATGATGCGGAAACGACCGCGCTCTCGGTGGTCTACGCATTCCAGCCACAGACGGTGCTGGAGGAGGGGATCCGCGTGTTGCACCACGACATGCGTACCGCACCGCCTCAGGTGCCGGCCGGCTACCACTTCCGGCCGCCCTTCGGCTGGATGAACGACCCGAACGGTTTCGGCCGTTTCGCCGGCCGCGGCCATCTCTTCTACCAGCACTATCCGCACGGTCTGCGCTGGAACACCATGCATTGGGGACACGCCGTCTCGACAGATCTGATCCACTGGACGCACCTGCCGATGTTCCTCTTTCCGGCGGATCATCTGTCCGAAAAGGACGACGGCCGCGGCGGCGCCTTTTCCGGCTCGGCCATCCCCATTTCCGGACCTGAGGGGGAGGAGATCCGCGTCTTCTATACCGAACACGTTCGCGATCGGCAGCCGGAAGAGCAGATCCAGCTCTCCGCCCTCAGCCGCGACGGCATCGTCGCCGGTGCATCCGAGGTGGTTCTGCCGGTCCGTCCGGAAGGCTTGAACCTCACCACCGACTTCCGGGATCCCTATGTCTTCCGGGGCCCGGACGGCCGCTGGAAGATGCTGCTCGGCAGCCGCGACAGGTCGGGCGGCGTCGTTCTGCTATATGAGACGACGGATCGACAGGGTGCCGCCGGCTGGACCTTTCTCGGCATCATTCATCGCGAGGACCGTTTTGGTATGACCGCAGCGGAATGCCCCTGCATTGTGCCGCTCGGTGGGAAGGCGGACGATCCGGATACCCGTTGGGCGCTGATCTTCGGCCTGCTGACCAGCCGCGATCCCGCAACCGGCCGGCGTAACCTGACGTCGGTTACCGTCGGCCGCTTTGACGGCCGCAAATTCCTGGCCGAGTTCGAGCAGGAGCTGGATTTCGGTTCCGACGCCTATGCCTTCCAGGCTTTCGTCGACGGCGACGAGCCGGTCGGCATCGCTTGGCTCGCCAACTGGACGGACTTTTCCAAGAAAGACGACTTCCCGACCGCAATGACGCTGCCGCGTCGCGTGCTTCTCGACGGAGATGCCGTTCTGACGCCGCCGAGCGTCGCCGCGGAGAGCCTCCGCCACATGCTGCTCGACGAAGCGGCGCTCGCTGCCGGCGAGACGGTTCCGCTTGAAAGCGGCGCGGTCGAGATCGTGCTCTTGCTGCCCGAGCCCGGCGCTGCGTTTGAACTCGCCTTCGACCACCCGGACGTCAAGCTCGGCGTGAAGCTTGATGGCGACGGCCTGGCGATCCTCTTTGATGCCGGCACAGGCAAAGAGCCGCCGCGATACCTCGCATCCGGCGCAAAGCCTTCGGAGCTGCGCATCTTTCTCGACGCAGGTTCCATCGAGGTGTTCGCCGACAACGGCCGCTGGACCGGCACCAAGCGCATTCCGGGTTTTTCCGCCGCTCGTTCGGCGACGCTAACCGGTGCCGCCGCCAGTGCAAAAATCTGGCAACTCAAGCTTTAAGGGAGGAAGACAATGGCATCGGTAACGATCGATCGCGTTTTGAAGCAATATGGGGCAGCCTCCGTCATCCACGGCGTTTCCGTGAATATCGAGGATGGCGAGTTCGTCACGCTCGTCGGCCCGTCCGGCTGCGGCAAGTCCACGCTTCTGCGTATGCTGGCGGGGCTGGAGGACATCAGCGGCGGCGAGATCCGCATCGACGGGCGCATCGTCAACGAGGTGGCGCCGAAGGAGCGGGACATCGCCATGGTGTTCCAGAGCTACGCACTCTATCCGCACATGACGGTCGCCGAGAACATGGGCTTTGCCCTGAAACTGCAGGGCCGCGACAGGGCGACGATCGACCGGCTTGTTAGGGAAGCCGCCGGTATTCTGGCGCTGGAACCGCTGCTCGATCGCTTGCCGAAGCAGCTCTCCGGTGGCCAGCGCCAGCGCGTGGCCATGGGGCGCGCAATTGTCCGCCATCCGAAGGTGTTCCTGTTCGATGAGCCGCTGTCCAATCTCGATGCCAAGCTGCGCGTGACGATGCGCAGCGAAATCAAGGAATTGCACCAGCGACTCGGTACCACCATCGTCTACGTCACGCACGACCAGATCGAGGCTATGACCATGGCCGATAAGATCGTCGTCATGCGCGCTGGCCGCATCGAGCAGATCGGCAAACCGCTCGACCTCTACGACCGCCCAGATAACACCTTCGTCGCAACCTTCATCGGCTCGCCTGCGATGAACCTTTTTGAAGGCGACATCGGCGACGGCGGCTTCCGTATCGAGGGCGGGCTTTCCCTGCCACTACCGGGGTTCCTGGGCGGCAAAGAAGCCCGAACCTACGGCATCCGCCCGGAAGACCTCGAGCTTGCGGAAAAGGGCATTCCAGCAACGGTCCTGACGGTTGAGCCGACAGGCGCTGAAACCCATCTTTCGGTGCGCGTCGGCACGCAGACGGCCGCTATCGTTCTGCATCGACGCGCGGACCTTCGCCCTGAACAGCAGGTCCACCTCGCGCCAAAAGGAGAGAAGATTCACCTCTTCTCTGCAGGAGGCGCCAGGATTAACTGAAACGGCATTCATGTCGCGAGAGGCCGTTGACCCATTCGGGCAGAGACATCTCATCCGCCAAGCTCCTTTGGAGCGTATAAGGAGGCCGAGATCGATGCGGCGGTGGACGTTGGTTCGGAACATTGCTCCGTTCCAATGGCCCGTGTGACGTCACCAGAGGACCGACGATACCTCGACGAACAACCCGTCGACCACCTGGTTCAGTGTGCCGGTAATGACCTCTAGCTCTACGTAGGTAGCGAGGACTACCGCTGCCAGCATGGACAAAGCCGATCCGATTTCGATCGCTGGCATGCGTTCGCGAGGAAGGGATATCGTAGCGCTCTCAGGAGTGGCGACGAACGGGTGATCGGCATCATGCCGGTTGTCGTTGGCTGCGCGAAGGAGACGAGACGGGCGAAAACGCTTATGTCCGCTCTTATCGCATATGCTGAGGTATCTTTCGCAGGATGAAGTGGGCATCGGAAACGTCCATGACCGAACCAGAGTTGGGTTACATTGTAGGCGACTGAACTGCATCGACCGTTCCCAGGGTAACTGTTGCGCTGAGGTTTGCGTCGCGCACGCGTTTCGCGGGAGGCCGGGTCAAGCGCGGCAAGGCAAGGATCAGCCGCAATCCATGTTTTCCGGCATATCCGATAGTTCCATAATGTATGTTATGTGACATGCCTGTGTAGCCGCAAAGTTAAAGTGTCCTGTTTCTGCAAAGTAAGAATGTCACTCTCCCCGGGTTTTGCTGACCTGGGAGATTGCGGATGGGATTGATTGCGATGAGCGAACGCGATCTGCAGCGGATTGAGGTTTTGTCGAAAGTGATCGCCGGACGCATGACGTTGGCGTCGGCGGCGCATGTCCTGGGCTTAAGCGCGCGCCAGGTGCGTCGTCTGCTGGTTCGGATCAGCACTGGCGGTGCAGCGTCGATCCGGCACAAGGCATCTGCCACGACGCATCGCGTACGCCTGACACGCGCCGGATCCCGCACAGCGAACTCCTGAAAGCATGGCCTGCTTGGTCCGCGGTCGCAGATGCCTTTCCGGAAAGAAGCACTCAGTTCGACCGCCATCGGGTTCTTTGGCAAAGTCTTAGTGAGCACCGGCAAATTACCGTGCGCACCAGTCCAAATTCTTCAGTGTTTTCAATAGTCTAACGGCAAGATGTGGGTGCGCGTAACACTCGCGAGCGTCCTCACTGTTTCGGGGTCAGCCCATCGAGCAGGAAATCGAGGCCCTTCCTGAAGGTGCCGTCCCAATCGTTGTCCAGCAACAGCCGCGAGCGCTCGATCGTCGGATAGCGTTCGCTGAGCTGCGTAAGGCGCTGCTGCGCGGCCGCCTTGTCTTCGTCCGATCGGTCGAAGCTCGCGAGCGTGACAGTGGCGCCCAGGACATGGTTCCAAAGCGACCAGATTGTCACGTTCAGCTCTGCGTCTGCGACACCGGCTCTGGACAAGGTCGTGCCGAGCAGTTCCAGGCGGCCGAGGACGTTTGCGCCAAGTGCCCGGCTCGGCAATAGCGATGCCGACCAAGGATGACGCAGCATGCTGGCGCG
The DNA here is from genome assembly GCF_052044795.1 of Ensifer sp. 22521. Lineage (NCBI taxonomy): Bacteria > Pseudomonadati > Pseudomonadota > Alphaproteobacteria > Hyphomicrobiales > Rhizobiaceae > Ensifer > Ensifer sp. 22521. The sequence goes on along the minus strand of NZ_JBQENM010000027.1, from coordinate 52,178 downwards.
CCAGTCTTCGAGCATATGGACGACTTCTGTACGCCAGTCCTTGGACTCGCCAGTTTGCCAAGGGCCGCGATATTCGAGCACCGAATCGAGCGCGAGATCGAAGACATCCTCCTTTGTGTCGACGTGCCAATAGAGGCTCATCACCCCCGATCCGCAGCGCTCGGCCAACCGACGCATCGTCAACCCGCCGACGCCCTCAGCGTCCAGCAGTTCCACAGCGGTCGCTACGATACGTTCCAGAGAAAGCGAGCCGTCACTGCGCGGTTCCTGCCCGGGTTGGCGTTTCACATTCGCGCGTTGCGATCGTTTCGTCCGCGTGCCGCTACTTTTGGCCGCCATTCCGTCTTCCTCGTCAATCAGTCCATCGAATTTGGCCGGAAACACGATGAATGTCGACCCTCACCCGTTGACTCGTACGCGGTACGATGCAAATAAATCGTACAGCGTACGAGTCATACATCAAGGATCGGACTCATGGTCAAATCATGCCGGCGCGAGAGCCGTGCTCATGGCGTTCGGAGCGAGAAAATGATGTCACGCACAGTCAAGCATGTGCTTATCGGAGGGCTAATCATCATGAATATCGGAATCCCCAGTGCGGCAACGGCGAATGAGAGCAAGCTGACCATCGTCAATCCCAAGACCCTCTACGACCCCACGCCGAACGGCTATAGCACCGCGGTGGTCACGCCCCCCGGTGCCCGGGTGGCCTGCATTTCCGGACAGGGCGGCCAAGACGGCACGGGTGCTTTATCACCCGACTTCGCCGTTCAGGTTAAGCAGGCCTATGCGAATTTGCGCGCGGCCCTCGATGCGCTCGGCGCCCGCCCGGATCAGGTCGCCAAGCTCACGATCTTCGTGGTTGACCACGACATGTCAAAGCTTGGCGTGTTGACCGAGAACGTCAAGGAAATGTTCGGCACGGCGCTGCCGGCACAGACTCTGGTTCCCGTTCCCAAGCTTGCAATCGATCCTATGCTGTTCGAGGTCGAAGCCGTCGTCGTTCTGCAGTAGGAATGCGCGGACAAGGTCCGCGAGAAATTGTCTATAGAGCATCGCTTCCGGCGGGGCGTGAGATGCAACCCGCACCACTGGACTTGCGCCCTGCCCTGGAACGACGCACCCGGGCGACGCAATCAGCCAGGCGCTACCGTTCCTGTCTGAAACGTACGGTCGGCCAGCCGCGGCAGCATCAGCCGAAAGGCCACGCTGCGGGCACTTTGGAACAGGATCAGCGCGATCCATAGTCCGTCATTGCCGAAGACAGGCTGCAGGACCGCCCAGGCTGCAAAGTAGATGACCAGCGACGCCACCATCAGGTTTCGCATCTGTCGCGACCAGGTGGCGCCAATGTAGACGCCGTCCATCTGAAAGGCGACGATGCCGAAGATTGGAAGTGCTGCGACATAGGGCAAATAGCCATGCGCGAGGGCGGACACGCTCTCCGTTGGGGCGGTGATGCCGATCACCCAGTCCCCGGCGGCAAGCAGCGCGAGTGCCACAAGGCCGGCGAAGACGAAGCCCCACAATGTCGTCAGTCCGACCGCACGATCGAAGGCCGGCCGGTAGCGTGCGCCGACGGCGCGGCCGGCAAGCTGCTCCGCCGCTGTTGCCACCCCGTCGAGAAAAGCGACGCCGAAGAAATAGAAGCGTAGAAGGATCGTATTCGCCGCAAGAATTTCGATACCGAGCATGCCGCTCTGGCGCGTGAAGAAGGACAGGCCGATCAGAAGCGCGAAGGAGCGGATCATCATGTCGCCATTGACCGAAAAGGCACGACGGAAAGCGGCAAGGTTCGGCAGGTTCCATGCGGTTCGGTCGGTCTTCGCCCAGACGAGATAAAGTCCAGCCAGCGCCGTAACCGCCTCGGCCACCAGCGAGGCGGCAGCAACACCCGCCACGCCCCAGCCGAGGCCCAGGGCCCAGTAGATGCTCAACCCGGCATTCAGCCCGTTCAGCAGAGTTTGCAGGATCATGCCCCAGAGCGCGTCGCCACGTCCGATGATCCAGCCGAAGACCACGAAATTGAACAGCACGAAGGGCGCCGACCAGACACGCCAGGCGAAATAGGTGTCCGCCGCCTCGGCGACCTTCCCTTCCGCTCCCATCGCGGCAAGGCCAAGCGCGCCGATCGGCTTCTGCAGCGCGAGCAGCGCCAACCCCGCGACGAGCGCAATAATGAGACCGCTGGCGAGCATACGCTGCTCTTCGCGCCGGTCACCCGCCCCTAGCGCCTGCGCGGTGAAACCTGTGGTCGCACCGCGCAGGAAGTTGAAGGTGACAAAGATGACGTCGAAAATGACGGTGGAAAGCGCCACGCCCCCGATCAGCGCCTCGTCGCGCAACTGACCAATGACGCCGGTCGCGACGAGCCCGACGAGTGGGCTCGACAAATAGGCGATCATCATCGGCAACGCGATGCGGAGCACGTCGCGATGGGCGATGTCGAAGGGGCGGACTGTAAGGCCCGCCTTGTCGGAAGGCGCGTGTCCCACTCAATCCAGCCGGTGCGGTTCGCCGAGCGTATGCATCAGCCGGTTGGCCCAGCCGAAGATCGCGACCGCATGAATGAGATCGAGGATCTGGAGTTCGTCGAGGCCGATATCGCGCAAATGGTAGAACTGGTAGGCGCCGACATTGTCGGGATGGGCCGTCAGGTCGACGCCGAAATTGAACAGCGCCTGCTCGAAATCCGGCAAGTTCGCGTCGAGGCCGCGGTCATAGATTTCGTCCACCACCTCCGGCCGCTTTTCGAGCTGGATGTAGCGCGCCGCGTGGACGGACGCGCAATAGATGCAGCGATTGACGAAGGAGGCGGCGAGCGCTCCGATCTCCCGCCCGCCGCGGGAGAGCCCGCCCTCGCTATACATGATGTCGTTGAAGAGCGGCGTGCGCTCCTTCAAGGTTTCCGGCTCGTTGGCGAGCACCAGGACATAGTCCGAGATCTTCTTGTTGGATGGCGTGATCTTCAGCGCATCGATCTGTTCGACCGTCGCCGTTTCGACATCGACCGGCTTGACGTAGGGCTTCCAGTCAAGCGCCTCGACAGTGAATTCGTGTACGGGTTGCGACATCTCAGTTGTCCCTCAGCATTTTGAGGCCGGCCACCACCAGCACCTGATAGTTCACGAAAGCGATGAGGCCGGCGAGCGCAACGATGTCCCGGTCGTCGAGCCCTGCGGCGGTGAGCTTTTCGATGTTGGCGCGCGTCGCCTCCTTCGGCGAAAGCGTGACAAGATCGACATGGGCGAGGATCGCAACAAGGCGCGTATCCGCACCTTCGGCCCCGTTGCCTGGACTGGCGATCGACACCAGGGCGGAGCCCCCCTCCTCGCTCTCGAGCAATTCCCGGAAATGCGCGGAAAGCTCATGCGACTTCCAGAGTGCCGCCATGCGTGCAGCAAGCGCAGCCCTCAGCGCATAGGAGAAATTGCGTGGTTCGGCGGGACGCAGGGCCGCCTGATAGCTCGTCTGGCTCAGGTGCTTCAGCTTTGCCCGCTGTTCGCGCAGCGCCTGAAGGTCGGGGAAGCGATCAAGGCCGAGTACGGTATCGATCACGTCATTTGTCGATGGAGCGGTCATTGGCTTTTCCAGTCGTCTGAAATTCGGAGGGGTTCATGCCGTCTTCTGTGCCGGCGTTGGCGCATCGGCATCGACCCATTCGGTCCCGTCGAGTTCCGGCTTCTCGTAGGCGATGAGCGCTTCCCAATGGTAATCAACGTCACGAATGAAGAGCGAGGCGGCAACACCGCGCGCCAACCACAGGGCGCCCTCGCTAATGGCAGGGATATCGCCGCTGACCTTGCCGACGCTGACGGATGCGCCGTAGTTGAAGCAATGGATATCCATCAGCCAGGGTGCTGCACCCGGCTCCTTTTCGGTGAAGGAGAAGTCTCCGTTCAGCCAGGGGAAGCGCCCAAGTCCGGGATTCTCCTCCCCTGCCGGCGGCGTATAGCGGTGCTCCCAGCAGGCGATCTGGTCCTGATAGGGCGCTAGCTCGCCGCGGCTCGAGGGATCGATCGTGAAACCCGTGCCGAGAATGACGAAATCGGTGCGGAAGATGCGGCCGCTGGTGGTGGTGATGACGACTTCACCGCCCTCCTCCTTCATCGACCGGATACCGCAGTCGAAGTGGAAATAGGCGTTCGCATGCCGGCTGACGCGCAGCGTCGAGTTGTGCGGCGCCGGCGTCTGCTGCTTGGCCGCATAGTCCATCAGGCGCCAGCGCCATTCCGGTGAAATCTCGGCAAAACCTGCGGTGACCCCGTAGGAGCCGATGCCCATCAGCTTGTTGACCGTCGGCATCTCCTTGCGCCGGGCGAGAAGGCGCACCTCCCCTGCCCCCTGCTCCAACGCCTCTGCCGCATTGTCGACCGCCGAAGCGCCGACGCCGATGACGACGACGCGTTTGCCCTTCAGTCGATCGAAGTCGATGTCGTCGGCCGAATGCGCCCAGGAGGTATGCCGCTCCATGCCCTTGACGAAGTCGGGAATGGTCGGTTCACCCAGGCCGTCGCGGCCAGTGGCCATCACCAATTTGCGGGTGACGATCGCAGGCTTTGCCCCACCGGCAATTTCAAGATCCAGCAGCCCGTCGGCGCGCGGCACGACGCGGGTGACGTGCGTGTCATTCTCGACCGGAATGTCCATGACATCGCGATACCAGCGGAGGTAATCCATCCACATCGGGCGCGGGATCCGGAACAATTCCTCCCATTCCGCTTCGCCATGGAGTGCCGTGAACCAGGCACGGAAGCTGAGCGAGGCAACCCCGAGCGCCGGGCCAAGAAGGATCTTCGGCGAGCGCAGCGTTTCCATGCGTGCATAGGTAACCCATGGCCCCTCATAGCCTTTCGGCGCGCGATCGACGACGCGAAGATTGGCGATGCCGGCGCGCGTCAGGGCATGCCAGGCGACAAGCCCGCACATGCCGCCACCAATGACGACCACATCGCTCACTGGCTCGCCAGCCGAGGTGGTGACGGGCTTCGACCAATTGGCTGGCGGGTAGTTGAGATAGCTGAGATCCTGCCTTACCCGCGCGTTCAGCTCCGCAAGCCGTTGCTGTTGTTGTAGATTGTTGATCATTCCGGTCTCCAGTTCAATTCGCCAGCAGGACGGCGTCCCGGTCGCGCCAGCCCACCCACACGTCGTCACCCTCGATATGCGAAAGCGCCACGGGATCGATCTGGACCAGCAGGCTGCTGCCGTTTTCGAGAGCGACGGTCAGCGTGGTGTGCGCGCCCTTGAAGACACGCTGATCGACGCGTCCCTTGAGCGCCGGCCGTCCCTCGGGCTTGCTCGACAGGCAGTAAAGCGCCTCCGGCCGAAGCGCCAACGTGGCGCGTTCACCGGGCATCGGCGACGTCCCGTTCACGTCCGCGTGCACGACATTGCCGCGCCATTCGACAGCAGCGATTCCGTCCGAAACAGAGACGACGGCACCCTCGAGGAAATTGCTCTGGCCGATGAAATCCGCGACAAAGCGGCTGCGGGGCCGGGCATAGAGCTCATCGGGGCCGCCCATCTGCTCGATCCTGCCCTTGTTCATCACGACGATGACATCGGACATGGTCAGCGCCTCCTCCTGGTCGTGGGTGACGAAGATGAAGGTCTTGCCGGTCTTCTGCTGGATCGATTTCAGCTCGATCTGCATCTGCTGGCGCAGTTTCGCATCGAGCGCCGAAAGCGGCTCGTCGAGCAAGAGCACGTTCGGATCGGGCGCCAGCGCCCGCATCAGGGCCACGCGCTGGCGCTGTCCCCCGGAGAGCTGGGCGGGCATCCGCTCGGCATGGTCCTGGAGCGAGACGAGGGAGAGAAGCTCGGTGACCCGTTTGTGGATCGCCGCATGCTCCATCCCCTTCAATTCCAGGCCGAAGGCGATGTTGCGGCCGACCGTCAGGTGCGGGAAAAGCGCGTAGTCCTGGAAGACGATATTGACGTTGCGCTTGTTGGGAGGCAGGTGCGTGATTGGCTTGCCTTCGAGATAGATCTCCCCTGAGGTCGGGCTATCGAAACCGCCGAGCATGCGCAGCGTCGTCGACTTGCCGCAGCCGGACGGGCCGAGCAGCGTGACGAACTGGCCCGGCTCTATCGCCAGGTCGAGATCGTCGACGGCGGTAAGGGCCCCATAGGATTTGTTGACGTTCTTGAAATGGACGACAGGCTGCATTCGCGTCAGCTCCTGGAACGGCGGGTGAAATGCTCGGCATAGATGCCGATGCCGGTGGTGACGACGAGAACGATCGTTGCCATGGCGTTAATCTCCGGCGACATGCCCCCTTGCACCTTGGCGAAGATCAGCATGGGCAATGTCGGCTGGTAGCCGCCGAGGAAAAAGGTGCGGACGAAGTCGTCGATGCTGGTCAGGACGCAGAAGATCATGCCGCCGAAGAGCGCCGGCATCAGATAGGGGATGGTGACGCGCAGGAAGGCGATGAAGGGATCGGCTCCGAGATCGCGCGCCGCGTCGACGAGATTGGCCGGCATCGAACGCAGCCGGGTCAGCACCATGATGACGACGAAGGGCACCGCGTGAACCGCATGCGCGAGGATGATCGCGAAGGTTCCGGTCGGAATGTCGACGGTGCGGATGAATATGCGCATGGAAATGGCGTTGATCAGTCCCGGCACGACCGCAGGCAGACAGGCGAGCGCGAAGATGACCGCCTTGCCCCAGATGTTTTCCGCCGAAACGAGGAGCGCGATCCAGACGCCGATGATCGTCGCCGAGATGGTGGTGGCGAGCGCAATGCCGATCGAATAGAGCGAGGCTTCGAGGAACTGCTTGTCCTGAACCACCTTGCTGTACCAGGAGAGCGTCCAGTTGCCGATCGGGAAGGCGATGAAGTTCGCATCCTTGAAGCTCATCGCCATCATCAGCGCCAGCGGCAGCACCAGATAGACGGCGAAGATCCAGTAGGAAGCGCCGAGCGCGGTCTTGGGAAGGTCTTTGAAATAGGTTCGCATCAGCCCGCCCTCACATCAACCGGACGGAGCGGCCGCCGACCACCCGCATGAAAAGCCCGACGGTCGTCAACGACACCACCAGCATGATCATCGAGAACGCAGCGCCCTCCGGCCATTTGTCGTTCGACCCGTGGAACAGCGTCGCGATAACCTCGGGGAAAATGACTGAATTCGGGCCGCCCAGCAGCAGCGGCGCGGCGAAGACGCCGACGGCGGTCAGATAGACGAGGCTGCAACCGGAGACGATGCCGTCTTTCGAGAGCGGCAGGATGACCCGGCGGAACCGTTGGAAAGGCCCGGCGCCGAGATCGGCCGCCGCCTGGATCAACGGCGTCGGTATCTTCTCGATCGCCGAATAGAGCGGCAGGAGCATGTAGAGCGCCAGCAGGTAGATGACGCCGAAGCTCAGCGAAAAGAAGGTGTAGAGCATCGGGATCGGCCGGTCGATGAAGCCGAATTCCCGCAGGAGCACGTTCAGAGCCCCTCGATTGGCAAGCAGCATGATGACCGAGAAGGTACGGATCAGCTCGCCGGCCCAGAAGGGAATGAGCAACAGCAACAATGCTCGCATCCGGTTCTTCGGCTGCACCACCTTAGCGACGTAGTAGGCGACGGGATAGACGATCACCAGCGTCGAGATCGTGACCACGGCGGCAAAGACCAGGCTACGGACGAAGGGCACGAAATAGAGCCGGTCGGAAAAGAAAAGCCCGTAATTTGCGAGCGTGTACTCGCTGCTCTTGTCGGGTTGCGGCGGATAGTTGGCGAGAAGGCTGATATTGGCCATCTGCAGGATCGGCCCGATGTGCAGCATGGCGATCCAAACAAGCGGCACGCCCGCAAGCACGGCGAGACGCACGCGTCGGCTGTCGACGAGAAGCCCGATCGTGTTGCGATAGAGTCCCGAACTCGCCGCCCTGCCGATCCATCCGGCGTAGCGCGGTGCCGTCGGCAAACCCACGGATCGCGGTTGCGTTGTCGTATCCAGCATTCTTTTGTTCCCGGCTCTGGAAGAGTCCATTTTTATGGGTGACCGGCCGGAAGACCGGTCACCCAGAAGGCCGCAGTCAGGCTGCCTTGATCTCCGCAGCGGCCTTGTCGATCATGTCGTTCTTCATGTCGCGGTTGATCGAGCTGAAGAACTGGATGCGTTCGACCTGCTCGGGTGGCAGCGACAGGGCCGCGCGCTCCTTGTCGTTCAGCACCTTATCGACCCCGTCGAAGGCCGAAGAGAAGCCGGACTGACGGGTCATCGCCGCGCCGATTTCCGGCGAGGACAGGATCGCATCAAGGAAGGTGTAGGCGGCGTCCGCGTTCGGCGCGTTGTTGACGACGTTGAACGAATAGAGGAAGCCGAAGGTCCCTTCCTTGGGCACCGAGATCTCGATCGGATGGCCGTCCATGACGAGCTTGGCGGCCGGCCCGGACCAGGCCTGCGCCAGATAGATGTCCTCGTTGACGAACATCTGCTGCAGCTCGGAGCCCGCATCGTAGTATTTGCGCACCTTGTCCTTGTGTTGGATCAGGAAGTCACGAGCCTGGTTCGTAGCGGCCTGCGCCACATCAGGCTTGTCGCCATAGGTCACATAGTCACCGTCATTGCCCTGGTAGCGCATGACGATGGACAGGAAGTCGCTGACGATGTACGACGTCAGGTTCTTGTTCTCGTCGTCGAACATGATGCCCCAGCTATCGGAGGCCTTGGCGTATTCCGTATTGCGTACGAGACCCTCAAAACCTGCGAGCAGCGGCACGCCGAAGGTTTTGCCGTCGACGGTGAGCTGCGGCGCACCCTTATAGGCGGCGGCAAGCTTGTCCCAGTTCTTGAGCCGCGCGGTGTCGAGGGACGCCAGCAGGTTGGACTTCATGAACTGAGACAGGCGGTGGCCGGTAACGGTCACGATGTCCGTGGAAGGCGTGGCACCTTCGGCGGTCAGCAGGTTGTACTGCTTTCCCTGGTCGTCGGTCAGCCGGATGCGGACCTCGATGCCCGTATCCTTCTGGAACTGGTCGATGAAGGACTGCGGTACGAATTTGTCATAGGTCGTGATGTTGACGACCTTGCTCTCAGCAAAGGCGGGACGGATGATCGATGGCGCGGCCAATATGCCTGCGCCGGTCGCCAGCAGTTTCAAAGTCGAGCGGCGGGTTACGTGCAAATTTTTCATGTCGTTCTCCTCATTTTACGAGCTCAGTTTTCGTTCTCGGGCGTGTCGAGCTTTTGCTCCCCTTTATTTCGCTGCCGGTTGTCCGACAGCGTGCCATCGCCGGCATTTCGGCCGGCGAAGGTCTTTTCGGCGATGCGCGCCATCTGTCGCGGATCGTGGACGGTGAAATCCGGCATGCGCTCCGATGCGATCCGCGCGATGCGTTGAACCAGTTCCTGGACGCCGGCCGAGAGCGGGCGCGAGGCCGCCGACAGGATCGCCCAAAGGAAGGGAATCTCGACATCAAGCAGGCGAACTGCGACGGGCGCCGATTGCAGGCCATAGGCCGTCGCTGGCTCGATGATCGCGACGCCAAGCCCGAGCGATGCGATCTGCACGGCATTGTTGGCCGCATTGGTGGCGATGACGCGATTGGGCCGCACGTTGGCCGCCTCCAGTGCTTCATCGACACGGCGGCGCAAACGAAACGGATTGGCCATGGTTATGAGGGTGCGTCCGGCGAGGTCCGCGATCGAAATCACGTCCTTCGCAGCCAGAGGATCATGCGGCGCTACCGCGGCCACGCAGCGCCCCTCGAAAAACCCCTGCACTTCCAGCCCCGGCTGATCGGCCGGCAGAGAGGTCACGCAGAAATCCGCAGTGCGCGCGAGCACCGACTGCACGGCCGCTTCCGCCGGCATGCTGCGAAGCTGGATTGTGTGCGGCAGAAAATGCTCGGGTAGTTCCGCAAGCGCGATCGGGATGATGCCACTCGCAAAAGCCGGCGTTGCGGCGATCTCGATCGGCTCGGGTTCCTTGCCGGCAATCGCCTTGGCTCGATTGCGCAGGTGGCCGATGCCGCTAAGAAAGCGTTCGGCATCTTCGTGGAAGGCAATCCCCTTGTCGGTCGGGGAGATCTTGGGACCATTTCGCTCGAACAGCGCAAATCCAAGCGACGTTTCCAGATCCTGAATAAGCCGCGTCACCTGCGACTGCGATCGGTCAAGCATGCGGGCGGCGCCGGTGATGCTGCCTGTCGACATGACTGCGAGAAAGGCCTCGAGATCGCGAACTTCCATGGATTATCATGCGCTCCATGCATTGTGACTGACTCATACTGCATAAAACGCATTCTATGCGCTAGTGACAAAAGACAAGTTTTCTATGTTGGAGCCGTTCGGAGAAAGTCCGACCAGCCGGCTCCTAACGGGATACATCGGCTGTCAGTTCGTCTCAAAGACCGTGAGGGCCGGCCTTCGAGCCCAACTGAAGCGGATTGCAGGGAGGGGGTTGCGTATCGGAATTCTCGACGCGGACGCGGGCGGGATCGCTTTTTGCACGACGGCTTTTCCTCGCCAAGGCCGCTCGTCAGCCGGTACTATGGTCGCCATCCGGAGCACGTACGCGGCTCTGCCGCACTTGAACTCCGGGCAGCCGGCCATTATCAGTTCGCACAGCTCCTTCGGTGCGCTCTATCTGCCGCGGCGGCTGGCACGGAGGGCAAAGCTTGCCCATCAACGTCTGGGGCATGACGCTTCTGACCGGCCGTCATCAAGCTGACCAGCCTTCTCGGTCGCATCGTCGGCCAACCGGTATGGTTGCTCGAGGCCAGCCTGTTCTCGGCGGCGATGGGCCGCGATCTCGTGAGCGACAACGGCCTTTTGCCCAACCTTGCGCTCGACAAGCTTTCGCCGACGGCACTGATTGCGCTTTGTGAGGAATGGCCGTCCGCGAGAGGCTGCTATGCAAACGGCGTTGACTCTTGCCCGTGACCTCGGTCGGGCCAAGCGAGACGGCCGCGCTAGTGGGCCTAGCGGCTGTTACCGGCTCAAACGCTCCGCCACCCAATCGGCGACGAGCGGGCGATACAGCCAAGGGATGTTGTTGCAGACGTGATTGCCCTCCTCGAATATTTGTAGCTCGGCTCCACGAGAGCAGATGTCGGCACACTTCGCCGCTTCGGAGGGTGGGAAGATCCTGTCACGGCCGCCGTGAAGAATGAGAGCCGGCACAGTTGGCGGAGCGCAGCCCCTAAGCGTAAAGCAATCCGCGCGCTCGCGGACGTCCTCGCCGCCAAGTGAGAAGCGCATGTTGTCTCGATAGACTTGCGGCAGTTCGCCCCAGAACCCGCCGAGATCGAAGAAGCCGTTGATGGAGACGATGCCAGCCGCTGTCGGCACCGACGCAGCCGCGCGCAGGGCGAGAAAGCCGCCGAAGGCCATGCCGACGAGGGCGACCTTTCCCGAAAGTCTCGGATGCGCCTCTACCGATGTGATTGCCGCCTGAACGGCCGGACCAATATCCGGGCGCAACGCTCCCATCGAACGCCCCTCGCCCTGCCCGGGTCCGTCGAAAATCATGGTGGCAACACCGCGGGCATGGAAATGCCGCTCGAATGCCGGGAACTCCTCCTTGGTCGAGTCCGAGCCGGGAATGATCAGCGCCAGCGGATAGCGGCTTTCTCCCTTCGGGACCCGCAGGGACGCCTGCAGGACCCCGCCTTCGAACGGTACGGCGATCATATCGGCCGGCGGATCGAGCAAGGGAGCGGCGAGGCGGTAGAGTTCCACCTTCCGAGCGGCTGCCCTCGCCTTGGCTTCAAGGTCCTCGAACGCCATGAACTGTCCGAAATGATAGAAAAGGCTTGCGCGGGCATAGGCCTCGCCCGCTGTTAAGTGGCGACCGACAGCAAGAGCCATATCGCCGAGTTCGGCCTGACGCTCGCCCTCTTCGCTCCACGTCGAAAGCCACTTTGGCCATACTCCGGCGCGCTCGATCACCGCGCGCGCCGTCACCGACGGTATCCCGGCAACCTCCATGCGCGGGAGCCAGTGCTCGACGACGTTGGCCAACCGGTTTTCACTCTGCACCATGCACGTCCTCCCGTATGCTGACACCTTCATCGAGCCGACGTCACCGATCACCATTGCTCCCGGCGCGATACAAAATCGACCGTCGCTGGGGATGCGTGGCTCACGCACCCCAGCCTGTACCGACCCGATGACCCATCAAAGCTCCCCACTCCTCGGCGACGCGCTCAGGTCGGCATGGCGAGAAGGATGGACGCCGGCGCATTGGTGCGGTTGACGAGCGCGCGCGCCTCGCCGGGTGCCAGCCGGCAACTGTCGAGAAAGCCCAGTGTGGCGCTCTCGGTGCCGGTTTCGACCGTTACCTCGCCCGCAACGACGATGTAGATCTTTTCGACCGTGGCGTCTTTCAGCGACGTATGGCCACCAGGCAGGAGGTGCGACAGGCCGATCCAGATCGTATCGGTCGTCGTAGCCTCCTTTCCCTGAAGCCGCAGACAATGCATGCCGTAATGCTCTGCCGCCTCGTATGGCTTGGCGCCGCCATAGCGTGTCACCTGCATCGCCCGCTCCTTAAGGCACCAGCAGCACGCGCTCGGGCGTGCCGCGCAACACCGAAGCATAGGCCTTGGCGGCATCGGAGAGGCCGTAGACGGTCGCCGGATTGATCGGGAACGGCTTCAGCTTGCCCTCTTCGAACTTCGGCTTGAGCTTGTCGAAGATGCGGGCGCCCTCGACGGAAGACAGTGCCAGCGTGTCGATGCCGATATATTTGTGGCGGCCTCGGAAGAAGTTGAAGATATCGAAAGGCACTGCGCGATCGAAGGTGGAGATGAACACCTGTCGAGCCTGCTTTGCCATCGCGTTGTTGGCGATTTCGAAATAGGGGCTGCCGACCGTGTTGAAGACGATGTCGGCGCCGTGGCCGCCAGTCTTCTCGCGCACGATCGCGGCGACATCATCCTTGGCGCTGTTCAGCATCTCGACGGGCGCGTTGGTATGCGCCAGCAGCGGCTGCTCGTTGTATTCGACCGCAAAGACCTTGGCCCCCGCCATGGTCGCCAGTTGGATGGCCGCCTGCCCCACCTTGCCATTGCCTCCGCAGACGAGCACGACATCCGTCGGCTGCACGCCGCCGGCTTCGCGCAGGCCCTCATAGGCGGTGATGAAGGGCACGCCGATCGAGCCTGCTTCCTGCATCGTGAAATTCGCGGGTTTGGCACGCACGGCCTTCTGATCGAGCACCATCCATTTGGCGTGGCTGCCGTCCTGGGTGATGCCGAGCTCGCCGCCGCCACCCCAGATCTCCATGCCGATCATCGACGACGGACCTTCGCGCACGATGCCGCCGAAATCGCGACCGGGCGTGCGAGGCCAGACGGCGTGCGGCATGTGTCCGAGGGATGCTTTCACGTCGCTGGGGTTTACTCCTGCCGCCATGATCTCCACCAGCACCTGGCCCGGTCCCGGTCGCGGGACCGCAACGTCGACGACGTCGATCTTGAGATTGTCGAGATCGGGGGATTTTTCCGTCACCCTCAATGCCCGGGCGATCTTGGCGTCCACCTGAATGTTCATTGTATGCCTCCTTGCAGATATCAATGCTTATGCGCGCAGTCCGAGGATCTCACGGGCCTGGGAAGGCTCGGCGATCCTTCCGCCGAGCTTCTCGATCAGGTCTCTTGCCCGTTCGACCAGTTCGCCATTGCCTTTGGCGAGCACGCCCTTGGCGATGTAGGAGTTGTCCTCCAGGCCAACGCGGACGTGACCGCCGAGCAGATAGGCCTGGACGGCCATCGGGAACGACATTCGACCAACCCCGAACCCGGTCCAGACGGCGTCGCCGGGCAGCATTCGGGCGGCGGTCGCCATGACGTCGGTGGTCGACGGGAAGCCGTACTTGACGCCGGTCACGATCGTGAACATCGCCGGCGACTTCAGCACGCCCGCTTTCAAAAGGTCCTGTGCGAGCTGGATATGCCCGGTATCGAAGACCTCGAGCTCCGGCTTGGAACCCGCGTCGTTGATGATGTCGGCCATGATCTTGACGCTGGCCGGCGTGTTGATCACGACTTCCGACCCGAAGGTCATAGTGTTGAGATCGAGCGTGGCGATGTCCGGTTTCAGCGCGACAATGTGCTCGACCCGCTTTTCCGGCCGCATCAGCGTGGTCCGTGGTCCGGCGATCGCTGGGTTCTCATCGCTCGGGTGGTAGCGCCCGCCGGGGCCGGTCGTCACGTTGAGGATCAGCGCAGTGTTCTTCGCCCGTATGCGCTCGACGACCTCGCGGTAGTATCCAAGCTCCATGGAGGGCTTCGCCGTAACCGGGTCCCGCACGTGAATGTGCGCGATCGCCGCACCGGCATCGGCCGCCTCCAGGCAGGAATTGGCGATCTCCTCGGGCGTGACGGGAAGTGCGGGGGTGTTCTCCCGGGTCGTGAGGTTGCCCGTGACCGCACAGGTAATGATGACGTTCTGCTGCATCACTGGCTCCCCTTCCCATGGAGTGATCTATTTGATCCGTCAGCCATGATGCGCCACCTTCTTTCCGGAGATCGGAGGCTCCGGCAGGATCGATTGGCCCTCCACCAGTTTGAAGTGATAGTTGCAGCTGTAGAATGGCGCCTGGGCGCCCGGAAATTCGGAGTCCGGGCTGTCGTGCCGGAAGAATTTCCCGACAATCTGCTGTTTCGCGCCGAAAACAACGTCGGTTACCAGGGCTTCGTGACTGTCGGAAAAGATCTGGGTGACGAGCGTCTTGTAGCCGGGTGCCGAGACGATGAAGTGGATGTGGGCCGGACGCATCGGCGCCCGCTTCTGTGCCCGCAGGAGGTCGCCGACCGGCCCATCGGTTGGAACCGGATAGCCTGCCGGTTTCACGGACACGAAATGAAAGTTTCCATCGCTATCCGTCGTGAACCGGCCGCGAAGGTTGAAGTCGTCCTGCGTCTCGTCCTGGTTCTCGTAGAGCCCGACCGGGGACGCCTGCCAGACGTCGAGGCTCGCCCCCTCGACGGGCCGACCGGCGGGACCCGTCACACGACCCGTGAAATAGAGCTTCGGCCCAGGCGTATCGGAGCGCGCGATGCAGTCGCCGTTCACACATTTCGGCGCGCCACCGCGATAGAATGGCCCGAGAAGCGCCGACAGCGTCTCGCCCTGCATGCCGTCGTTGTTGATCAGATCGATCAGCGTCGATGCGCCGAGCACGTCGGCGGCAAGCACCGTTTCGTTGTGCGCTTCGTTGGTCGCCTGTCCGAGCGCCGTGATCCAGCGCAGGGCGTATTCGAACTCCGCCTCCGTCGGACGCGTCTCCAGCAGAAATGCATGCAGATGGCTGACCATCGCATCCATGAGCTGTTTGAGCCGCGGATCGTCTCCGTGCGACATGGCGGCAAGCACCGTCGGCGTGACGTCAGTTTCCTTCGAGATCAGTTTTACTTCGGGGCTGATATGGCTGTTCATCCCTGTTCTCCTTTCCGCGTCACTGGCCTGACTGGGAGACCCGAAGTTCGGGCTTCGCCGACCTCAGGTGCGGGTATTTTTCGGTCAGCAGCGACCCGTAGTAGTAGGTCTCGGTGAAGGCGTCGGTTGCGCGGATGGCGTCGAGCCAACGCTGGATCGCCGGCGCCTCCGTCCACATCGACGAGAGACCGATGTCCTCCATCCGCACGATCACCGGCATGACCGCGATGTCTGCCAGCGTCATCTCATCGCCCATGATCCACGGTCCGCCATTGTCGGAGAGCCAGCTCGCCATGCGCTGAACACCGCGTTGCAGGCGGCCAAGTGCTTCGTTCATTTCCTGCTCCGGGAAGCCGGTGCGCCCCATCTTCATCAGGAACTCGCGACGAAGCGGCTTTGCGTCACAGACCGCCTGGAACTCCTCCGCCGTCATCGCCTGGTAGTGCGGCAGGAAGGCAAGGTTGTAGGAAGGCACCCGGATCGCAGGTGTCGGTACTTCGTCGATGAAGCGCATCATCGCCCGCATCTTCGCCGCTCCGAAGGCGTCCCGTGGTCGAAACGCACCTGGGAGAATGTCCTCGAGATACTCCATGATGACGGCGGAGTCGGTGACCGCACGGCCCTGGTGAACGAGCGAAGGCACGACCCCGTTCGGATTGATGGTGAGGTATTCGGGTTTCAGCTGATCGCCGGTGAAGAGATCGAGCTTGTGCTCCTCGAAGGCGAGGCCCTTCGCGTGCAGAACGTATCGCACCCGTTGGCTGCACGTCGATTGAGGAGCGTTGTAGAGAATGAAGTCCTGCATGGTCGCCTCCATCAATCCCAGTTGAGGACGCGGGGCAGCTTGCCCTTACGGGCGAGCGTCCCGATCACGCCGTTGGGGAAGAACATCAGTCCCAGGACCATGACGAAACCGGTCGCCATGATGTTGATCTCGGACGCGCCGAGCGTCGCCACGAAGATTTCGTTGAAGGCCACGATCAGGATCGCACCCACGACAGGCCCGGCAATCGTGCCCTTGCCGCCGAGGATGCACATCAACACCAGGTTTGCCGAAACGAGGATGATCAGGAAGATGTTCGGCCGGAGATAGGTGAGGTATTCGCCCCAGACCGCACCCGCCATCCCGACGAAGAATGCCGACAACGCGAAGGCAAGGACCTTGTAGAAGCGGGTGTTGATGCCGGCGCTCTCCGCCTTGACCTCGTCCTTGGAAAGCGCGCGCAGGCCCAGCCCGAACTTGGAATGCTTGATGCGATAGGTCGCCCATACGGTGAAGGCAGCCATCAGCACGAAGGCATAGTAATAGGGCAGTTTGGCAGTCTCCACCGGCAGGTCGGTCACCGGCAGCGACAAGCCATTGGCGCCGCCGATGAACTCCCAGTGATCGAACAGGATACGGGCGATCATCAGCAGCGCGATGGAGGAGATGATGAAGCTCGGGCCGCGAACCTTCAGCGTGATGAGGCCGATGAGATAACCGCAGACGGCAGCCACCAGCCCGGCGAGCGGTGCCGTCAGCAGCGACGAGATCCCGTATCGCGCCAGGAGCACGCCTGAGAAATAGCCGCCGATCGCGAAGAAGACCGCGTGTCCGAGCGAGATGTAGCCGGCGAAGCCGCCGATGATGTTCCAGCCGCTGGCCATGACCGCATAGGAGGCCGTAAACAGGACGAGATGCAGCAGGTAGTTGTAGTTGCCGGTCAGTTGCAGGAGCGGCAGGGCGAGCAGGACGCCGAGCACGGCCAGGGGAAACCATGTGGCGCGGGTCTGGTCATGCTGGCGCGCAAGCTTCTGATTGTGAATGCGACGGGCCTCGAGCACCGAGCTCGCGTCGGCTTGTTGCAGGTTTGCGGCCATTATGCCAACTCCGGTTTTTCGCCGAACAGGCCCTGGGGACGGATCAGCAGGATGACGAAGAGTGCGAGAAAGAAGGTCATGGTCGACCAGGTGGCGCCCACCCAGGTGCCGACGAAGGCTGCGATGACCGAGAGAAGGAGCGAGGCGACGACGGTACCGAGCACGCTGCCCATGCCGCCGAGGACGACGACCGACATCAGCATCGCGATCCATTCCCACTGCTTGGCGGGGAAGAAACTGAAGACGAAGCTCACCAACGAGCCTGCAGCGCCGGCAAGCCCGATCCCGATCGCGAAGGCCACCATGCTGATCAGGTTGACATTAACGCCGAGAAGCTCGGCAGCCTCGCGGTTCTGGGTCGTTGCGCGGATGGCGTAGCCAAGCCGCGAGTAGTTGAGGAACAGCGTCAGCGCACCGATGATCGCCAGCGAAACGGCACCGGCATAGAACTGCCCCTTCGGAATGAACAGGCTGCCGATGAAGAAGGCATCCGTCGCGTAATCGGGCGAGGTCACGCGCTGGGTGTTGGTGAAGGCGGCACCGAGGAAACCTTCGACGATCATGGCCAGTGCGAAGGTCAAAAGCACTGTCATTTCCGAGTAGCGCGCGCTTTTTGCCTGGCTTTCGAACATGAGGCGGTAGAGAAGCACGCCGATTGCAGCCATGATCAGTGCCGCGATCGGCAACGTCGCGATCGGGTCGAGACCCCAAAGCTTGAATGCCCAGTAGCTGACATAGGCGCCGCAGATGATCAGTGAGGGGTGTGCCAGGTTGACGATGCGCATGACGCCAAAGACCAGCGAAAGGCCGGATCCCATCAGCGCGATCACGCCGCCGAGCGCGAGGCCGAGTATCAGTATCTGAAGAATGTCTGTCATCACGTCCTCCGCTACGCGACCTTGCGGCCGCCGAGGTAAAGTTCCTGGATGCGAGGGTCCGCCAGTACCGCTTCGGCCGACCCTTCGAAGAGGGTGCGGCCGAGGTCGAGGACAACGCCCCAGTCGGAATTCTTGAGGCCCATCATCGCGTTCTGCTCAACGAGCAGAACCGTGACGCCCTCCTGGGACATCATCTTCATGATGTCGAACATCTCCTGGACCACCTTCGGCGCAAGGCCGAGGGAGGGTTCATCCAACATGACGATGTCCGGCTTGACGATCAGCGTCCGCGCCATGGCCAGCGTCTGCTGCTGACCGCCCGACATGGTTCCGGCATGCTGATCGGCCCGTTCGCGCAGAACCGGGAAGCGCTCGAGGATTTCGTCGATGCGGCGGTCGCGCAGTTTCGCGTCGTCGAGCACGTATCCGCCCATGCGCAGGTTTTCGCGCACCGTCATCTTCGGAAACAGCGCGCGTTCCTGCGGCACGAAACAGATGCCCTTGCGAAGGATCTGGTCCGGACGCAGCCCGTTCAGACGCTCGCCCTTGAAGACGACATCGCCCTTGCGGATCGTCAGCATGCCGCAGATCGCCTTCAACAGCGTGGACTTGCCGGCGCCGTTTGGGCCGATGATGCAGTGGACCTTGCCAGGCTCGACCGTCAGACGGGCGCCATCAAGGATGGCAGGGCCGTCGCCGTAGCCGGCAGTGATGTTGGTGACTTGCAAAAGATCGCTCATCAGGCCGCTTCCTCTTCCAGTACGCCGCCCAGATAGGCTTCGAGCACATGCGGATCGCGACGCACCACATCGGGCGTGCCGTCGCAGATCACCCGCCCGTGCGCCATGACGACGACGCGGTGCGAAAGCCGCATGATCAGGTCCATGTTGTGTTCGACGATGAGGACCGTCAGCCCCTTGGCATTGAGCGCCCTGATGTGGCCGACGATCTCCTCGAGCAGCGTCGGATTGACGCCGCCGGCCGGCTCGTCCAGCAGAATGATCTTGGGATCGGCCATCAGCAGCGCGGCCAGATCCATCAGTTTCTTCTGGCCGTAGGACAGGTTGTGCCCGTCCTCGTAGGCAATGCGGGTGATCCCGAGGAAATCGAGGATCGACATCGCCTTGTCCCGCTCCTCCGCCGAGATTGCGGGCCGAAACAGCTCCGTAAACCCGCGGCAGCGTGCCTGGACGATCACGTTTTCCAGCACCGTCATGTCGGCGAGATTGCGTGAGATCTGGAACGTCCGGCTAAGACCCTTTGCGGTGATCTTGTGCGGGCGCAGATTGTCGATCCGCTCTCCGTCCAGCCAGACCTCGCCGGAAGTCGGAACGACGGTGCGGCTGATGCAATTGAAGGCCGTGGTCTTGCCGGCGCCGTTCGGGCCGATGAGTGCCGTGATCGAGCCTTTCTCGACCGTGAAGCTTGCGCCATCCACGGCGCGAATTCCGCCGTAGTGCTTGCACAGGTTCTTAACCTCGAGCATCCGCGCGATCTCCTTTCAGTAGATATCTCAGTAGTAGATGCCTGCCGATCGGGAGAGCGCGCCGCAGGCGGAACGCCCTCCCCTATCTCGCAAACGGTCAGAAACCGGACTTCGGATAGCGGAAGGGCACGATGCCCTCGAACTGACCGGTCGGATAAACGAAGGTCAGCTTGCCGTCCTGCCACTGCGTCATGATGTGCGCCTTGTCGACCGGAAGCCCCAGATCGTCCCAGCTGAAATTACCGAGAACCGTCTGAACCGGCTGCTCCTTGGTGCGGGCGTGCAGCCATTCGCCCATCTTGGCGTTATCCGTGGTCCCGGCCCCGACGATCGCCTGCTCGATGCCCTGGCAGACGGCGAAAGGAATGGCGCTGTCCTCATCCGGCTCGACGCCGTATTCGGCTTCGAACGCCTTCACGAAATCCGCATTGTCGAACGGCTTTCCGGCGAGCGTGCTCTTGAAGGGAACATCCTTGTGCCACGTTGTGTGGATGACGACACCATCGGCCGCATCCTTGCCGACACCCTCGATGAATTCCGTCTGCGCGCCCTGGCTGAGATAGACGAGCTTTGCTGATGCACCGACGGTCTTCAGAGCGCGCATGAGCTGAACCGCTTCTTCCGCAGAAGCCGTCAGGCCGACGATCATTTCCGCGCCGGAGCGCTTGATCGAATTTGCAAGGTTCAGCCAGTCATTGAACCCTTCTTCGGGCCACTTTTCCTCCATCACCACTTCGATACCGGCTTCCTTGAAGTAACCGGGAGCGAGGTCGGCGATTTCCTTGTCGTTGGCCGGATCGATCACCTTCTGGCCGAGGAGACCGGTGGCGATCGCGTTGGCGAAGAAGTCGTCCGCGTGGACAACTGCGACAGTTTTCGGCGCATCTGCCGGGTCCTTGATCTCCTTCAGGAGGCCGATCACGTCCTTGCCGGTGTATTCGGCGGCATTGACCTGGAAGTAGAAGAGGTTCTTGTAGCCCTGCGCATAGATCCGGAGCGCCCCGCCCGAGGGAACCGGGTGAACCATATTGTACTTGGACAGAACGTTGCCGACCGGAAAGGTCAGGCGGCTCGAGAAGGTGCCGTAGACGGCATCGACCTTGTCGACATTGATGAAGCGTTCGTACTGGTTGATGGCCGTTGCCGGATCAGAGCGATTGTCGCTAACAATCAATTCCACCTGCTTGCCGAGAACACCGCCCGCTTCGTTGACGAGCTTGTTGCAGAGCTCGTAGCCCCGCTTGTGCTTCTCGCCGCTGACCGAAAGGCCACCGGTAATCGGCAGCGACGCTCCGATCCGTATTGTTTCCGCAGCGCTGGCAACGGTGCTTGCTGAAAGCACACTGATGGTTGCTGCCGCGATCAGCCGATTGATTCCCATTTCTTCTCCTCCCAGAGGTTTTGCGTGCAATCGTTTGCATTCGAGTAAAAGACAAATCGCCCAGCTCCGCCGGACGCCACTCACGCCTTGTGTTCGATCGACGGCAGGGCAGCTCCTCAACTCCTTGCCGAAAACTGGATGTGCAAACGATTGCACGTTCGCGATTATGCGTACCGTCTGCGCTTTGTCAAGCACCCATGCGAACGATTGCAAAACTCCTGGCAAGATTTTAAATGGAGGAGCGAGGTGATACATGCAAAAGAAACGAACCACCCTGAAGGACATCGCGCGCGCGACCGGCGTTCACGTGTCGACCGTGTCGCGCGCGCTTGACCCCGCTGAGCGAAAGAGCATCACGCCGGAAGTCGTGGCAAAGATCCAGGCGGCGGCGGAACGGTTGGACTATCGCCCCAATCGCATTGCCTTCGGGCTCCGCACCAACAGAACGATGACGGTCGGCGTGGTCATCCCCGACATCACCAACCCCATCTTCCCGCCGATCCTGCGCGGAATCGAAAGCGTTCTGGAACCGCTCGGATACGCGTCGATCATCGTCAACACCGATAGCGAACGCGAGCGCGAAATTCGTCTTCTCGAAGTGCTCAGGGACCGGGGTGTCGACGGCCTCATTCACGCGGCGGTGCTAAGGAGCGACCCATCGATTGCCAAGGCCGCACAGGATGGTCTCTCGGTGGTGACGCTGAACAGACGTGTGGAACGTTCGAACATCCCCTACGTCATCAATGACGAAGACATGGGCATCTGCGAGATGCTGCGCCACCTGACGAAGCTCGGCCACCGGCGAATCGCGCATCTTGCCGGACCGCAGGATCTCTCGACCGGCCAGCTGCGCCTCGCGGCGTTTCGCAGCGCCGCCGAGAGAATGTCGATCGACTTCGATCCGGAACTCATCGTTACCGCGATACGCTTCGACGAAGACGAAGGCGCCCGCTGCACTCGTGACCTGCTTGCCTCCGGGCACGATTTCACGGCCGTGCTCTGCGCAAACGACCGCCTGGCGCTCGGGTGCATCGACGTTCTGCGGGAGAACGGCCTCGATTGCCCGTCGGACATATCCGTCAGCGGTTTCAACGACATGCCATTCCTCCATCTGGCGCGTCCACGGCTGACAACTGTCAGGATCCAGCAATACGATGCCGGCATCACCGCCGCGTCAATCCTGCTGCGCCTGATGAATTCCGGCGCCGACGACGATATCCCCTTGGAGACCGTGTTGCCGGTGGAACTCATGGAACGCGACAGCACAGGGCCGGTAGCTGCGCGAAGGCGCTGACAATCGTTCCCCGCCGAATGATCGTGCGCTGGTCGCCAACAGTGCCGGATTTCATTGGAGAGCCCCCTCGCCTCTCCAGGCTCAAGCCCGAATCGTAGAAGCCGTGCCTTCGAAATGCAATCGATTGCTCGTTGTTTCGTGCAATCGATTGCCTTAAGCTGCCAACTGATCAATCGTCTAATTGCAGGCGGGTTCCCGCCGATTGAGAAGACAGCGCGTCAAGAAGGAGGAACTTATGGCGTATCCGCGGTCCTTGGTTGGAAAGACAGTTCTCCTAATCGGCGGGAACGGTGCGATCGGAGCCGCGACAGGCCGCCTGTTTGCGGAGGCAGGCGCAACGGTTCTCATTACCCATACGCCGAGCGAGCAGAGCGTCTTGAGCGCGGATGCTGCGCTTTCTTCCTTTGCAAACGCGGAAAGTCACGCGCACTACGCCGTCGACATCACGGATTCCAGCGCCCTTAGCGGCCTCGCCAGCACCATCGAACAGAAATTCGGCCGGCTCGACATCCTCGTCAATGCGGCCGGTTTCACCAAGCCAATCGCCCATCGGGATCTCGATGCACTGACCGACGAACTGGTCGACGAGATCTTCAAGGTAAATTGGCGAAGCCAGTTCGCAGCCATCCGGGCCTTCGCCCCTCTGTTGAAAAAGTCCGGCGATGGGCTCGTCGTCTCCATCTCGTCGATCGCAGCCTTCACCGGCATAGGGTCGAATATCGCCTATTGCGCAGCTAAGGCTGGTATCGACGTCATGACCAAGGCCCTCGCCCGCGTGCTGGCGCCGGAGGTCAGGGTGCTTGCCGTTTCTCCCGGCGTCGTCGACACGCAATTCGTTTCCGGGCGGGATTCGGGCTTCAATGAGAAGGTCGCGGCCTCGACCCCGCTCGCCCGTATCGGCGAGGTCGACGATATTGCCGCAGCCATCCTGGCCTGTGCGACGTTGCTCGGTTTTTCCACCGGCCATATCATCCAGGTGGATGGCGGTCGCGCGCTCTGACGCAGCAGCAACATCCGCGCGACGCACCGGTCGTGCGGCGGCCCTGCACGACCGGCGTGAGGCGTCCAGTCGAGACCGTGCCAATCGATCAGCACCGGCGGCGGCACATCCGTCACGCCCCACCAGATATCTCCAGGCATGAGCGCGCAATTGGTGAAGATGGTATCGCGCCCGAGCGCGACTGCCGGGGATTTCGCCGCGCAAGACGCGACGCTCTCACCTCCAGGACCGGTAGGCTCCGTCACCGTGTTCAATGTCTGGTTCAGGGAGAGCTCAGTCCCTCGGCGGCCAGATCGGAATGGTACCTCTGCCCGACGGGAACCGCACATTCTTGGAGCGCGTAAACTCCCGCAGAGTTTCCGCAGCGTTTTCCCGTCCAAAGCCGCTTCCCTTCTGGCCGCCAAAGGGTGAGCCGAGGAAGGCGCGGCGCATGTAGTTGTTGATGAAGATCATGCCGGCTTCGAGCCGGGCCGCAATCCTGCCGGCATGGGCTTCGTCGGTCGTGCAGATTGCCGCCGTCAGGCCGTACTCGCAGTCATTGGCGATGCGGATTGCTTCTTCCTCGGTTGAAAAACGCATGATGCTGGCGATCGGGCCGAACATCTCTTCGCGCGCCGCGGTCATGTCGGGTGTCACGTCGGCAAGGACCGTGGGGGCGACCCAGTAGCCGCCTTTCAGGCGATCCTCGGTCGGCAATTTGCCTTGGGTCACCAAGCGGGCCCCTTCCTTCAGCGCGATATCGAGATAGGCCAGCACCTTGTCACGGTGCTTCGCATCGACCATGGCCCCGATATCTGTCGCGGGATCAAGGCCGTCACCGACGACCAGCTTCTCGGTCGCACGTGCAAAACGCTCGAGGAACTCGTCATGGAGCGCATCGTGCACGAGTATGCGTGACGTCGACGTGCATGCCTCGCCCTGGTTGTAGAACATGCCCTCGAGCGCGACATCGATCGCAACATCGAGATCGGCATCGGGAAGCACGATCAGCGCGTTCTTTCCGCCAAGTTCCATCGTCGCATAGGTGAGGTTCTGGGCGGCCGACTGAAGCACGCGCCGTCCCGTCATCGTCGAACCGGTGAAGGTGATGCGCTCGACCAGCGGATGGGAGGCAAGCGCCGCGCCGGACGGCAATCCGGCGACCGCGTTCAGAACGCCGGGCGGCAAGATCTCGTTGGCAAGTTCGACGAGGCGAAGGACGGTCAACGGCGCCTGTTCACCGGGCTTGATGACAACGGTATTGCCCGCGGCGAGCGCCGGTGCGCACTTCTTGGAGAAATGGATCGGCGGCCAGTTGAAGGGCAGGATCGCTGCAACCACGCCATAGGGCTCGTAGCTGATGCGCGCCTCGATTGGCCCCTGGTCCAGGATCTCTCCGTGTATCGTATCGGCAAGGCCGCCGAAGTAGTCGAAGCAGGCGTGGCAGAACGAGAGGTCGAAGCGCAGGGCATCGCGACGCGGCTTGCCCACTTCGCGCGCCTCGATCTCGGCAAGTTCGTCCACGTGCTTGCGGATGTGAGCGGCGACCTCGCGCAGGATCTGGCCGCGCTCACGTGGGGAACGATCACGCCACGCCTGGAAGGCGTCGCGCGCGCCTCTGACCGCACGGTCGACGTCGGCCTCAGAAGCATTGGTCACATGCGCGATGGTCGCGCCGGTTGCCGGCTCTTCGACGCTGAATGTGGTGGCGCTGCCATCATCCAGAAATTGCCCGCCCACGAACAGGCCGGACACTCTGAGCGGCGCATGCGCCTGCTCCTCGACATTTTTAAGCATTGCTACTCCTCCCATGTTGCAATCAACCGCAAATGCCGGACCGGACTTCGATCAGGCGCTCCTGGCTCCAATGGACAATCCGTTGTCCGGCATAGTTTCTGCTGACCCCATCTAGCTCCTGCCCCTTTGCAGGAGGCCCGTGGCCTGCGCGGTGAGGCCGCGCCGGGATGTCGCGGGCACAGTCAGGTCACTCAGCCGCTTCGCCCGATAGGCCGTTGGCGTCATTCCGACCGATTTTCGAAAGGCCCGCAGGAAGTACTTCTCGTCGTTGTACCCAACGGCATAGGCGATCTGGCCGATCGGTTCGTCGGTCAGCATCAGGCGCTCGCGCGCATCATCGATGCGCATTTCGCGAATGAGCGCATTGAAGCTGGTGCCCGTATGCTGCCGCAGGAGCGCGCAGAGGCGGCTACGGGAAAGCCTGGCATAGGCCGCCGCCTGATCGAGTGTCGGAGAGCGAAGGTAGTTCTCCGCGATGAAATCGGAAATCCTGCGCATATGCCCGCTGTCGCGGCCGATCGCCGGCAGAACCGGCGACAATTCGTCGAAGCGATCCTCGTAGGCCCGACACACCCGGCCGAGCATGAGCGTCAATTCTGCGCGAATGATCTCTCCGGCACAGATCCGATCCGCGGAATGTTCGAGGATCATCGCCCGGCAGGTCTCTTCCACGCGCGCCGATTGCGCCTCATCCAGGTTGAAGTCGACATGCCCCTGCCAGGCGAAGGGCGTGAGTTCGGGCGCTATCCGCACGAGTTCGGAAATCGGATAGGAACGCGTGATCCCGGGCCGAAGGAAATCAAGGTCGAAATAGATCACGACGCATCGTGACACCCTGCTGAAACGCGTCTGATGCGGGGTCATCGGCGCGATGAAATAGATCGAGCCCGGCTGCGGCCTGTAGGATTTGAGACCGATGCGCGCCGTCGGCGCCTCGCTCATGTAGTAGACGATCTGAAAGTAATCGTGCTTGTGCGCCGGGTAGAGCCTTTGGGTCTTCTCGACAAGGCGGATATGGAAACGGGGCGCATCGGCCCGTTCGAGCGCATAGGAGCGGAAGGGCGCCGACAGGGTATCATCCACATCCTGATCGGGATCACCGTCCGGTTGTCTGTCTGTTCTCGTCATCTTTCCTCCCCTTGCCACTGCGCCGAAGCCACCCGCTTCATGTCGCGTTGCCGAGCGTTCCCCTCAATTCGGGAACGGCCTCGAAGAGATCGGCAACAAGACCATCGCTCTCGAGCCCGCCATCTCCTCCGTCGGGCCCTAGTTTTCGGGGCCCGCGTATTTGCCGGCGCTCGCCGGAAACATGGTCTTGATGATCTTCATCCGGCTGACATCGACGGTTGCGTCCATGTGCAGAAAGATGGCAGCGTCGCGGAACAGCTTCTCGATGCCGAACTCCAGCATAGCGCCGTTGCCGCCATGCAGTTCCAGCGCATGGGTGGCGACCTTCATGATCTCTTCCGAGGCGTAGACCTTGGCCATGTTGCAGAGAACATCCATGTCCGGATGACCCTCATCGACGGCCTTGGAAGCCCTTTCGATCAGTGCGCGCACCGCCTCGATCCGGGTCGCCATGTCGGCAAGCCGCAGGGCCACAGCCTGGTGCTTGATGAGGATGCGACCGCCCTGCACATAGTTCTGGACATAGTCAGCGGTGCGTTCGAAACAGGCGACTCCGACGCCGAGGTTCTTGGCCGCCTGGATGATCTTGCCTGCACGGAAATACTGCCCGGCGCTTCCGAGCGCCGTGTTCTGGACGAGAAGATGATCCGCCGGCACGCGGCAGTCCTCGAACACCAGTTCGCCGTTGTTCATGAAGCGGCAGCCCATGGTTTCGTTGCACTTCGTCACCGCGAGGCCGGGCGTGTCGCGCGGCACGAGGAAACTCGATGTTCCCTGCAGCATGCCGACGGAGGAGTCCGTGTTCGCATAGACGACGTAGAGGCTCGCATCGAAGCCGTTTGAAATGAACTGTTTGCGGCCGTTGATCACCCAGTGCCCGTCCTTGAGCACGGCTTTCGTGTGCATCGCCGCCTCGGGCACATTGTAGGGGAGCCAGCGATCCGACGCCCCGCGCGGCTCGGTGAGGCAGTGCGCAAGCAGAAACTGCGGATCTGCCAAGAGGCGCGGGAACCACTTGTCCTGCAAATGTTTCGGTGCGAACTCGCGCAGGAGGATCGAGACCTTCCAGTTCTGCACGAACTTGTCGGCAAGGCCGGAATCGCCGCGCGCGATTTCCTCCGAAATCAGCGCGAAGGTCCGGACCTCCGTTTCGCGCTCGAGGTCCACGCCACCATAGGCTTCCGGAACGCCGAGCGTGCGGATGCCGATCGTTTCGGCTCCCTCGAGGATCGAGCGCGGCAGCCGCTCGCCCGGGCTCATGTCCCATTCGCACTGCCAGTTCGATCGAATGAAAGGCGTCACTGCGTCGTCGACGAACGCGCGGCAACTGTCGCGCATCAATCGCTGCTCCTGGGACAGTGAGCCGTCATGGGCGTGGATCATTTCTCGCTCCCTTGGTTCTTCTGGCGGGTTCCTCTTCCTGCCCTCAGATTCGTAGCGTGCTGCCCCGGTGCCAGTGAGGTTCTACCGTGCTCTTTTGGTGGACTATCGTCCAATTCGACGTGGATTTTCTGCGCGGCATGGGAAGCAATCGAGCGTTGGGCTTCGTCTCAATCGCTTCACTCCCAAAGATTGCCCCGACGCCCGCCGATAACGACGGCGTGCAGATGGGGCCGGGCTTCGCACCACCAGGAGGCCCGCGAAGAACTCATGAAAGTCGCGCTTTTCGCCGCAGAACGGCGCATCCCCATCGAGATCCATGCCTATACCGATGACGCCGCAAACGCGATCCTCGACGTCTTCGAAGCGGTGCACAAGACGCATCCGCTCAACGACTTGCGCTGGTCGATCGCCCACCTCAACACCGGATCGGAACGGACGCTCGACCGGATGCAGAGAATGGGTCTCGCCTATAGCGTGCAGATGGGCCCCTATTTCGGGGCCCCTGCCATCAGGGAAGCGAACGGTGCCGCGGTGGCCGCGGTCTCACCACCGACGCGGCTCGCAATCGACAAGGGAATCTGGTTGCCGGCGGCACGGACTCCACGCGCATCGGCGTCGCCGGCGTCTGGCAGGCAATCGAGTACCACCTGACCGGGCGCTCGCTGGGAGGTATGGTGCAAAAGGCGGATGATCAGTTGCTGACGCGCGAAGAAGCGCTTCGTCTCTATGCGCGAAACGCCGCATGGATCGGCTTTGCGGAAGAGGATCGCGGTAAGCTTTCCGCGGGCAAGCTCGCCGACCTTGCCGTGCTCGACAAACCGTACATGACCATGCCGGTGGGCGAGATCGACACGGTCCGCTCCGTCCTGACCCTGCTCGGCGGCAAGTTCGTGCATGAAGCGGGCGTCATCAAGGCAGCCAGACCATAACCGCCAGCGGCGGCGGATTATCCGGGGGCAATTAGGATGAATTCGGCAACCGCGACTACGGACTACGGTCGAACCGTGGCCCGAACTCTTCGGAGCCGAGAACGATGTGAAGCCTGTCGGCGCGGCAGGCTTCCACATGTGGCTATCGGCGGAGCGTCACTTGGCCAGTTCCCTAACCCCATTTACGCATTTGTCTAATCCTTGACGGCTGCGTGCACTGTGAGACGCTATGACTTCACGGTTGTAATGCGTAGGGGGTATCCAGTGAAATTCTCAAAGGCCAAGAAGAAACATCCCGGAAAGATGCATAAGACAGTTGGTGCGATCGGTCGTTACGACGAAGGCTTCGTCAGCGGCGGACGCGCCACCCCCGGTTTCTCCTACCGGGGAAGATGGCTCAACGAAGGATGCCCGGGCACCTTCGAGACATGGCTGGTCAACAAAGGCGTCATGCCCAAGGTTTAACAGCGACGCCCGGACGGCATTTCCATTGACTGCGCCGTTCGGTGTGGTGCGCCATCTTGCGCTTCAGTTGCGCGCAGCGCTCTGTCACGGAAGCCTTGCAATCCGGCGACACCCGCGTTGCGGAACGCCCTTCGCCGGCGGGAAATCTCGCCGGCACGCTCAAGCGCTATGTTGAGTCTTGCGCCGGACGAGCAGCCTTTCCAGCGCTTCTTCGACCAGGGCAGGAATTCGCGTCGAATCGTCCAGATATGCGACTTCGAGCAGGCCGGCAACGACCGCGGGATCATCCGCCGGCAGTTGCGTTGAAGCGAAAACGAGACGGACCGGGTTCGCGGAGTTGACATGCGCATTCGGGATGGAACGATCGTTGAGAGTCCGGGATACGTGAAGGGATAGAGCCCGCCCTGACCGCTCTTCAGGCATTCTGCGGGGCCGGCGCGCGCGTCCAATTAAGGCGACCTGGGCTTCGGGTGTCCGGCGTAGGCGCATCTGCGGACGTGCGGTCTCAAGCCGCTCCGTGGTGAGATCAGGATCAGGCACACGTAGTGGAGGCTTTCACTGAGCGGACGCTGCAACTTTTGCGCATCGTGCGTGGCCAGGCAAAACGAAAAGTTTTGCATCTCTAATATTTGCAATGCTATGGTCCATTCGTTTGGCCCTCTTGTTCGGCGCGGAACCGTTGCCGGCTGGAGGAGGCATAGTCCGGGGGCCCGAGCATGGCATTTACTCTGCCTCGCCTGCCTTTGCTCGCGAACCTGGATGGTTACCGCGTCGGATGGCTACGCAACGATATCTCCGCCGGACTTGCAATTGCCGCCGTTGGCCTTCCCAGCGCCATCGCCTACCCGGCCATAGCCGGACTGCCCGCCGAAACCGGCCTCTATGCCAGCATCACGCCGCTCATCGCCTATGCGCTCTTCGGCCCGTCGCGCCAGCTCATCGTTGGTCCGGACGCTGCCACGATGACCGTGTTGGCAGCGGTTCTGACAACGGTGTTCGCTACATCCGGCGCGACGGTCGACCGCGTGACAGCAGCCGCGCTGCTGGCGCTGATCGTCGGCATCCTATGCTTGATTGCGCGCCTTGTACGGCTCGGGGTGCTGGCGACCTTTCTGTCACGCCCGATCCTGATCGGCTTCTTCGCCGGCATCTCGCTATCGATCCTGGTTGGGCAGATCAAGCGCTTTACCGGCGTCAATATCGAGTCCGATGGCTTGGTATCACCTGTGCTCGAACTCCTGCGGCAAGCCGGTTCGATCCATTGGCCCACGCTGGCGTTCGCCTTGGCCTGTTTTGCACTCTTGCAAGTGGCCCGCATCTATCGCTCGCCCATACCTGGCCCGGTAATAGTCGTTTTTTTGGCTGTGCTGCTTTCCTTTCTCTTTGACTTCGAGGGACGCGGAATGGCGGTCGTCGGCGACATACCGCAAGGGCTGCCGTCGCTCATCCTGCCGCGCATCGGGAACCTGCCGATTGATGCTTTGCTGACCGGCGGAGCCGCCATCTTCCTCGTCAGCTTCGGCTCCGGTGTCATTGCCGCGCGTAGTTTCGCAACGCTCGGCGGCTACCGCGTCGATCCGAACCGTGAACTGACGGGCTTCGGTGCGGCAAACTTCGCCGCCGGGCTGTTCGGCACGTTTCCGGTCACGGCTTCGGATTCCCGCACCGCCGTCAACTTTGCCGTCGGCGGTCGTTCACAAATCGCAAGCCTGGTCGCGGCCGCGACCCTCATGGCGGTGCTCGTGTTTCTCGGCAGCGTTCTGCGCATCCTCCCGATCGCGGCGTTGGGTGCGATTCTCGCGGCAACGGCACTCAGTTTGATCGACCTCGAAGGCCTCAGGCGGATATGGCGCGTCAACCGGATCGAGTTCGTTTTTGCCCTGATCGCCTTGTGGGGACCGATCGGCCTCGGCGTCTTGAACGGCGTGGTCATCGCCATTGCCGCAACGCTGATCTATTTGCTGCTGCAGGCCATGTATCCGCACGACGCCCTGCTCGGCAGGATTCCTGGTCGGGACGGCTTCTATAAGCTGCATCGCGCACCGGATGCACGTCCTGTGCCGGGCTTCGGCGCCTGCATGATCCAGGACAGCCTGCTTTTCTACAATGCGGACTATGTGCGGGAGCGCTTGACGGCCATTGCCGACGAATTGCCGCCGCCGGCCCATTGGCTGGTCATCGATGCCAGTGCGATCCCTCAGATCGACAGCACCGCCGCCGAGATGCTCGGGGAACTGGCCGACGAACTAAAGGCGCGCGACATTGCACTCGGTCTGGCGGAATTGCACACGGATGCCCGCGCCCTCCTCGACCGCGCGGGCATCATCGAAAGAATTGGGCCGAGCATGGTCTTCGAGAGCATGGAGGACGCGCTCGACGCCTACGAGGCCCGATACGGCCAAGGTAAGACGGCGGACGGGGAAATCACTGCGAACTCCAACGCCATGAAAACAGCGCGCAGTATCGAAACGGGAGGGAACGATGGGAAAACACGAAGGCAAGAAAAAGAATAAGCACAAGAACGGCGCCGCTGCCGAAGCAGCGGCATCAGAGGAACGATCATCCAGTGGTTACGCCAAGGAACTCGCCCGGCTGCAGGAAGAAATCGCACACCTGCAGGCCTGGGTTAAAAAGACCGGCGCCCGCATCGTCATTGTCTTCGAAGGACGCGATGCCGCTGGCAAGGGCGGCGTGATCAGGCGGTTTACCGAGCGCGTCAGCCCCCGTGTCTTCCGGGTCACGGCCCTGCCCGCGCCAACGGAGCGGGAAAAATCGCAGATCTACATGCAACGCTACATTCAACACCTGCCGGCGGCCGGCGAAGTTGTGATTTTCGACCGGTCCTGGTACAACCGCCCGGGCGTGGAACGCGTCATGGGCTTTTGCTCGGATGACAGCGCCCGACGTTTCCTCGAACTCGCACCGCGATTCGAAGCGGCAATGGTCGAAAGCGGCATCGTCCTGCTGAAATACTTCCTCGATGTCAGCGAGAAGGAACAGGAGCGCCGGTTCCGTCAGCGCATCGCAGACCCGTTGCGCCAGTGGAAGCTCAGCCCCATGGACGTCGAGTCATATCAGCGCTGGTGGGACTACACCCGGGCCTATAACGAGATGATCCGCATGACGGACACGGAGTATGCGCCCTGGTGGATTGTACCGTCAGACGACAAGAAGCGGGCGCGGATCAATTGCATCTCGCATATTCTCGCCTCGATCCCTTATGAGCGCGTGAAGTTTTCCGAACCGGACCTCGGCAAGCGCCAGAAGCGACCGGGCGGCTTCGCAGACGACGATCACATTCGCAGAACCGTACCTGACGTTTTCTAAGGCTGATAAGCCCGCGCCTTCTGGCGCGGGCTTACAGAAACGGTTGAGCGTTCCCTGATAGTAGGAATGCGGAACCACCGATGCCGGCGCGTCATTCGACACCGGGTATGGTCGCGCCTAAAGCGCGTAGCGATCTTTCAGATTCGCTCCTTGCGCTTTAAGCATGTCGTTGTCGCAAAACCGCTGCGCACTTTTGCGCGACAGGCTTTAGGCCTTGTCCGGAGCCCAGTTCAGGAAGAACCCGACATCGCCGGGCACACCGCCCGGAAAGTTGATGATCATTGCCTTCAGCTTATAGCCTTGCGGCTTGCCGTATGTCTGATAGCGATCGAAAAATTCCTTCGCCTTGCCCTGCAGGGTCTGCGGCCAGTCACGGTCAGCGCTGTTGATGGCGCGTCCGCTATCCGTGCAAAGCTCGGAGGGGAAGCTATAGACCAACGCCTCGAATTTGCCGGCCTTGACGGCGTTCGCGACAAGGCGGCGGACGATACCAATTTCCTCTTCCGTCACTTGTTCTTTGAGAAAATCAGCGGCAAAGTCGGCATGCTTCTGTTCTTCGAGGGCTTTCAGCCGCCGCTCCTTGTCCATCTCTTCCATTTCGCGCTCGAGCATCTGCTTTCTCAGATCTTGGGCGCTTAAGGGTTTTGCGGTCGGGTCTAGATCTTTTTTTTCAGGCATCGTGTCGATCCACTTCAAGCAAATGGGAACACTGTGGCGGGGCACACGCTTGCCGTGCGCCGTATGCCAAAGACGTCCCGCAGGTACATCCAAGGGAACCCGATCGGCATACCAATCCGGGGACGAAGTATTTTCGAGTTCGAGCCGCAGCCTGTCCGAGGGCTCTCTATTTATTGATCTTTCTCAACACCAAACGAAATAGCCGATGTGGGCTAATCCCCCACAAGGCTATCCTAAAATACTACAACCGCAAGAGGACGGTGACAATTCGGAATGAGCGATGCTATTCATCCGGGACTCCCGGACAATCACGTTTCACCGCCCCTTTTCAACCACCGAATACGCCCTGTTACCGATAGTCTGCGACAGCTCGTGCCCAGGCTGAATGCCAAGTATCTGCAGGAGCTTCGGGTCGCTCTCGGTGAGGTGGTCCTCGATCCATCGTTTCGTCCAGTCGTAAGCTTCGACGTAGAGCTCCGAATGCCGGCTCCAGTCCATGAACCCGATTGCGCTCGAAATTGGCGGGGAGACGAGCAGGTCGCGTTCACCGAGCATGACTTCTTCCGGCCTGTGTGCCAGCACGCTCGCCGTAATCACCTGGATCACGCTCGGGACCTTCGGCAGATTGGCACGACCGAAGGGTGTGAGCATCCGCACCGCCAGTTCGGACGCTCCCGGGATGCTGTCATAGTCGATATGATGTTTCCGTGGTCCGTCGGACCCCAGGCTCGCGACCACATTGGGGCCGGTTTTGAGTTCTTTCATCTGCTCCAGCGGCAGATTGTTCATGATGGCGCCATCGACAAGCATATCTCCTTCGGCCGTAAAGAACGGCGGCAGGACGCCGGGGATCGAGCCTGACGCCCTGACAGCCTGCCAAAGTTTTCCCCGGCGATGGACATGCGCCTGCCGGCTGCTGAGATTGGTCGATAGAGCGAAGAACGGAAGCCAGAGGTCCTCGATCAGAACGTCGCCATATTCCGCCTGCAGCGTGCGGTCGAGCACCTTGTGATCGAGCAGCGCATATTGCGGCAAGGTGAGGCGACGAAACGCGCGGCTCTTGACGAAGATGAGGTGCGTTCCCCGATCGATGGCGTCGGCGTCCAATCCGCTGGCGAAGCCAGCCATGATTGCGGCTCCGGAACTGGTGCCGCCAAGATAGTCGAAGGATGCACCCGCCTCGACGAATGCCTTGTAGACACCGATATGCGCGCAGCCGAGCGAGCCCCCGCCGGCGGCGACAAAGCCCCTGGCCTCACCTGAGAGGAAACGGACCAGACGTTCGACATCCAACCGATCTTCCAGCGAAACGTGGTGATGCTGGCGAACGCCGGCCCGTGCGTCGAGCCAGGCGGCGGTTCCGGAAACCGTTGCCGCGCGCGTCCGGTGAACAAGCACAAGCCGAAGGTTGGACGGCGTGTGGACCGAGAGCGCCAGCGCCTCGCAGGGGCTGAGCCCCGGCGGGTCGGATGCATCGGCAAAGAGCAGGACGTTGTCGGCCTGGCGGATACACACACGCGTCCAGTCGCTTGGCTCGTCATCGGCGACATAAACGATGATATCCGCCTTGATCTCGAGATGGTTCAGCCAGTCGAGCACGGGCTGATCGTCGATCGGCAGCCTGGCGAAGCGGTGTTCGAGATCCCTTCGGGTCAAGAACACGACCCGCTTGTCCGCAGCAAATGCGGTGCGGAGCTGTGCGATGAAATCAGGGGAAATACGACTGCGGCCCGCAGGAACGATCGCCAGCGTCCGAAGCCTGCAGGGCTGCTGCGCCAGCGCTGGAGACTGCATGGCGAACCGGCGCGCGAGAAACGTCGTCACCGACTGGCGCAGGCTGGGCAACGCCTTTGCAGCCCTCTCGAACTGGTCGTCGCGAATCTCGAGTACTATGGAATCACGCGCTGCAATCACGGTGGCAATGCGGGGCAGCGCGGCAAAGAAGCCGACCTCACCGACAAGCTCGCCCTGGCCGATCTCGGCGACGGGCTGGGCAGCTCCCTCGCGGTGCACCGTGAAGCGGCCCGACAGAACGACGAAGAAGCGGTCCGAGCGGTCTCCCTCACGAACGAGAATCTCGCCGCGGCGCAAGATCCTGCGATCGGAGTTGGCGGCCAGAGCCTCCAGTGCGGACAAAGACGTCTGGTCGAACAACAGCGTCGCCGATAGCAATTTGGCAGCAAAGGAACCGGTAGAGTCCATCGAGCCTTCCTAGTTGCAGCGTCTGTTGACTTTACCGGTTCCGACAGGAATTGCCGAACAGATTTGGTGCGATCCGCCATCGACCAGGAGCGCGGTGTGCTCAAACCGTCGACGAGCCGCGCTGTTTGTTCGGCTATCCTCCCGCCAATTAGATGAGATAAATGGCGCAATATCTTGTTTAGATAGGTATATTCGATCTACCGGAAAGACCAATCGCTGCCATGCGGACGAGAAGCAGTACGCTTCCAGCCCGCCAGAATCTTTCCCTGCACAACGCTCTGCCGGTCTGGGATTTCACGAGAATGAGCTGGGAAAGAGATCCCGTATAGCAAGCAATAATAAATATAAAAATCAAAATAGTAGCGTCGTTAACTCATGCAAATTGATAACTTTTTTAGATGGCCGGGCGCTCGAGCATATCACGTGGGGTCAACCCTAACGCCTGGCGTGGGTATTGCTGGCCTCGTCCTGTGGTTCGACGTCCGGCTTTTGGTGGGGCATTGCCCGCGCCTCGATGGAGCCGATGACGAAGAGGACGGAGAAGGCACAGGCAACCGCAAGGCCGCCGACGACCCATTGACCGAAGCCCACCGCAAGACCGATGGCCCCCGCGAGCCAGAGGCTGGCGCCGGTCGTTATCCCCTGAACTTCCCCCCTGGAAAGCACGATGGTGCCGGCGGCGAGAAAGGCGACGCCCGCCGTCACCGCTTCCACAACCCGCAACGGATCGAGGCGGACGCGATCGTCGAAGAAGCCTCCGAGACGGACGCTTTCGAGCGAGATGATGCCGAAGGTGCAGGCGGCAAGGCAGACGAGCATGTGGGTCTTGAGCCCCGCCGGCCGCGCCTTTGCCTCGCGCTCGAAGCCGATGACGGCACCTAAAAACAGCGCACCGAGGATGCGCGCAAATATGACGGGATAGGGAATCTGTGAAGGCGGGAACAATTCGGCGGTGATCTGATCCATGCGGAACCAACGCGAAGCCTTCGCATTGGTTCCGCATGATGGCGTCGCGCCTCACCCAGTGCGCGGTCGCCAGGAGCGGCCTGTCCCCACCCCGCTCCGAAGCGTAGCCTAACGCTTAGTTTCCGAGCGCCGCCAGGGCGGCATCCAGGCGCTCCTGCGCCTTCTTCGGGTTCTTGGCAGCCTTCACGGCGTCGAGGTTGGCAGGAGCGTCGCCGACCTGGACAACGCCGACCATGCCCATGCCGTAGTGCGGGGTGCATTTGACGGCGTAGACCCCGGGAGCGGTGAAAGTCACCTTGTAGTTTTCATTGATCTTGCTTTTGAAAGCCTCGACGCCATCCGGGATCATGCCCTTGATGGATTCGACATTGTGCCCCTTGTCGGTCGGCATGAAGGTGACCGTGTCACCGGGCGCAACTTTCAGCGATGCCGGCTCGAACACCATCGCACCATCCTTGCCCTTGTTCAGCATGTGCACTTCGAAGTCTGCAGTGGCTGCAGGTGCTGCGACAAGCATTGCCGCGATGGCGATACCCAATCCGCTCTTGATTGCATTCAACATCGTCTTCTCCATTTGAGCGACCAGCCCGTGCTCGGGTTGTTCGAACAGAGAAATAGGCCCGCGATCCCCCCTCTACTTTGATGCGCGTCAAATTCGCGGCGCTTTTCCAACGCTCATTGACAATACATAGGATCCCTATACAAATGACGCCATGAGCAACGAACCTGGTAATACACCCACCTTGGTCGACCGGATTGGTGACGGGCTATCGCGCGTGGCAACGGCCAAGCGCAGCGAGGCCTGGACGACCGCCGAGGCGATCGGCCTCAATCCGACGCAATTGCAAATACTCACCTTTCTCGTCGCCCGCGACCGAAGCGGTATGCGCGTCAAGCAGATCGCCGCCTATCTCGGCGTCAGCCAGCCGACCACGACGGATTCGGTCAACGCGCTCCTGCGCAAGGGGCTCGTCGAGAAACGGGCCGACCCCAACGACGCGCGGGCCCTTTCAGTCGCGGCGACGCTGCAGGGCGAAGCTGCGGTTCGCCAGGCCGGTCAACTGGCATCGGCCACGCAGGACGCCATCGCCGCGCTTTCCAAGCTCGAGCAGCAGGACCTGTTGATACACCTCGTCAGGATCATCCGCCGCCTGCAGTCGGCTGGCGCCATTCCGGAACAGCGCATGTGCGTCAACTGTCGCTACTTCCGCCCCCATGTCTACGACGATCCGAAGGCACCGCACCATTGCGCCTTCGTCGATGCCGCATTCGGGCCGGCGGAGTTGCGCGTTGACTGCGGTGAATTTGAAAGCGCCGACGATGCGGACCGGGACGCTGCCTGGCGGGTTTTCAACCGCGGCGCGGCCTGAAATGAGAATGAAAGGAAACACACGCGCCGGCAGCCGAGCCGGGCGCAAGACCGAGCGAGCGGCCATGCTCTCGCCACCAGCTTCAACATCGGAGCCCGCGAGCACCGTTCTCAGTACCGCGAGCGGGTGCCGATGATGTCGGCGCCGGTCCGACGACTGCCATCGGCGGACCGGCAATTTTCTCCCTCCACGCAAATAGAAAGAGAAAACCATGAGCAGAATTAATCTAGTTGACCCCAATTCGGCAACCGGCGCCAGTGGCGAGTTGCTTGGCGAGATCCGCTCCGCCTTCGGCATCGCCCCCAACATGTTCCGGGCGGTCGCCAACTCGCCGGCTGCCCTTGCCAGCATGTGGGGTTCTTTCGGCGCGCTCGGAAACGGCCGTCTCGGCGCCAAGCTCGGCGAGCAGATCGCCGTTGCCGTCGCCGACCGCAACGATTGCAACT
This sequence comes from Ensifer sp. 22521, assembly GCF_052044795.1. Lineage (NCBI taxonomy): Bacteria > Pseudomonadati > Pseudomonadota > Alphaproteobacteria > Hyphomicrobiales > Rhizobiaceae > Ensifer > Ensifer sp. 22521. The sequence goes on along the minus strand of NZ_JBQENM010000027.1, from coordinate 14,221 downwards.
ATTGCCTGGCCGCCCATACCGCGCTTGGCCGCAAGGCCGGGGCGACCGCGGAAGAAATGGCGAATGCGCAACGGGGCAAGTCGTCCGACCCGAAGACGGCGGCGGCGTTGACCTTCGCCCAAAAACTCGTCGAAGCACGCGGCCAGATCACTGATGCCGAAGTGCGGGCGCTGCGTGATGCCGGTTACGACGATCAGGATGTCGTCGAGATCATCGCCCATGTCGCGCTCAATCTCTTCACGAACTACATCAACGTCGCGCTTGCCGTACCGGTCGATTTCCCCGGTGTGAAGCTCGTTCGCGAAGCGGCCTGACAAGGCGGCCGGACGGCAGCGCCCGTCCGGCCATCTCCGGAGATGACAATGAACAGCAACTATCGGATCGCCGCCCCGGAACTCGCCGTTTCGACCTGGTTCAATACGCCTGCGCCTTTCAGCCTCGAACGGCTGCGCGGCCGGGTCGTTTTCCTCCATGCCTTTCAGATGCTCTGCCCCGCCTGTGTATCGCACGGCCTGCCGCAGACTCAGCGCGTCCAGACCGTCTTTCGCGAGACCGACCTGCAGGTCATCGGCCTGCATTCGGTGTTCGAGCATCACGCGGTCATGACGCCGGACGCGCTCAAGGCCTTCATTCACGAATACCGGCTGACCTTCCCGATCGCCGTCGATCAGCCATCGGATGACGGGCCGATCCCGAAGACGATGGAGCGCTACGGTATGCGCGGCACGCCAACTGCGATCATCATCGGCCGTGACGGTCACGTTGAACACCATCACTTCGGGATCGAAGACGACATGGTCATCGGCGCGCGCCTCGCCACGCTGCTCGCGACCCCGATCCCGGACTTCTCTGCCGCTGGTCCGGAAGCGCTCGGGTGCACGAGCGACGGCTGCACGGTCCCCAACACGCATGATGGACGCCGCTAGAGGAGACGGATGATGACTGCAAGGAAGGCCGTCGCCGTGCGGCATGTGCATTTCGAAGACCTTGGCACCTTTGCGGATCCGCTGCATGCGGCGGGGTTTGCCATCGAGTATCGAGATGTCGGCGATGCAGACTATCTTTCGTTCGATCCGATCGAGCCGGATCTTCTCGTCGTGCTCGGCGGCCCGATCGGCGTCTATGAGGAGGCGGCCTACCCCTACGTCGCAAAAGAGATCGCGATGCTGCAAGCGCGTCTTTCCGCAGATCGGCCAACGCTTGGCATTTGCCTGGGTGCGCAACTGATCGCTCGGGCGCTCGGCGCTCGCGTCTATTCGTCCGGCATCAAGGAGATCGGTTTCTCACCGCTGAGCCTCTCTGCTTCAGGCCTCGCCTCACCTCTCAGTCATCTCGCCGACGTTTCCGTGTTGCACTGGCATGGCGATACCTATGACCTGCCGCCCGGCGCTGACTTGCTGGCGTCGACGCAGCAGATCGCACAGCAGGCCTTCATGCGCGGGCGCAAGATTCTTGGCCTGCAGTTTCATCCTGAGGCTGAAACGGGTGCTGCCTTCGAACGCTGGCTGGTCGGCCATGCCTGCGAACTGGCGGCGGCAGGATTGAGCGTGCCGGATCTTCGTGCCGATGCCCAGCGCTTCGGCCCCAGTCTGGAGCGCGCCGCCGCAGCGATGATTGGCGATTGGCTGGAGCAGATCGATGATTGATCGGCAGCCGATCTCCCTCGACGCCTTGCTCGTCGGCAGCCTCGCGCCGATCGACGATCGGGGGACGCTGAGCGGCATCGACAAACATCCGCTGGACGGCGCCGTTGAGCTCTGTGCCACCGGCTTTTCCGGCGATCATCAGGGCGATCTCAAAAGGCACGGCGGTGTCGACAAGGCGGTGCATCACTACCCCCGGGATCATTATCGGGCCTGGACGGACGAGATCGGCTCCATACCGCTGTTAAAACAGCCGGGCGCCTTCGGCGAAAATCTCTCGACCCTGGGGCTGACGGAGGGCGATGTCGCGGTCGGAGATCGGTTTCGCCTCGGCGGCGCCCTTCTGGAAGTGAGCCAGGGCCGGCAGCCCTGCTGGAAATTGAACCGCCGCTTCGACTTGCCCGACATGGCGCGGCGCCTTCAGCAATCCGGCCGCACCGGCTGGTACTATCGCGTCATCGAAGCCGGACTGGTTTCGGCCGGCGACCGATTGCACCTCGTCGAGCGCCGTCATCCCGAGTGGACGATCGCCCGGCTCTGGCACTTTCTCTACGTCGATACGCTCAATCGCCACGCGCTTGAAGAGATCGCCAATCTTGCCATTCTTCCATCCAGCTGGCGGGACTATGCGACCAAGCGCCTGCAGACGCGCACGGTCGAGGACTGGTCGCTGCGTCTCGATGGTGAAACCACGCCGGTCAACGGCTAGCGGCGCCGCGAACGGTCGTTACCGGCCTCTGCTGAATTTTTGCCACGGAAGCGACACGTCGGCCGCTTCGCTCAGGCTTCAGCAGCATGCCTGCAATCTCTTCGGCGACGAAAATCGCTTGATCGTTGACCTGTGGCAGGCCCATGAGCTCCCCGAAGGTACCGCGCGCCAGCGGTCCGGCAACGATGAGCGATGGCTCAGCCGTGCCGTTCACCCCGATCGCGCGGCTTGCCTCGTCGCAGGCGAGGCCCAAGCCCACGTCATCCAGACGTAGCCATCCCTGTGAAGCAAGGTCTGCAAGCCAGGCCTGACTCGAGAGAATGCCAGTATGAGCCGGGCCGGTCGTCACCACACAGGCATCGAACAGCAGGCGCTCCCGGTGACCGGTGTGTCGGTGACGGATATCGACGGCGATGACATGACCGCGTCTCCACACCTCCTCGACCGAAGCGCCGAGGATTCGGAGCCGCCCTTGCTCCAGCCCATGCAGGATCGTTCCATCGATCTGCGGCGCCACGCGAAAACGGTGAACGTCCCAGAAGGGACGCAGATGGCGCACGAGGCGGCGGCGCTCCGCCACCGGCAGCGCCCGCCAGATCTGGCCACCCTGGCTGCGAAGCGCGTCGAAAACCCCATGCCAGCTCGTGCCGATATCGGCCGCGTCCTGCACGGCACGTCGGACGCGCTTCAGCAATTCGAGCGCGGTTCGCACCGGGTCGCTGGTGAAATCGCCGAACGGCTCCTGGGGCACTCCGGCATGGCCGCGTGACCGCAAGCCCCGGCGTGAAAGGGCGACGACCGGCCCGCGATGATCGGCGAGCCCCAGCGAGGCAATCACGTCGGCTGCCGTCAGCCCGTTTCCGACGACAAGGACGCGATCATCGGCGCGGATGCAGGCCAGGGAACCTGCGACCGTGGAATCCGCCACATAGCGCGGGTGGCCGTCAAGCGCCTGATCCAGGCGCCGCGGGGCACAGGGCGCCGGATGGGTGGTGGCGATAACGACGATATCGGCCAGCAGTTCGGTGCCGGCTGAACTGCTCAGCCGCCAACGATCCCCGTGACGATCGATATGCGCGACACGTTCGCGCCGATGCTCGACCTTTCCACTTTTCAGGAACGGTGCGACGAACTCGCAGACGTAGCGACCAAAGACCGCTCGGCGCGGATAGAGATTGCCATCGACCGCCAGAGCCTCGGGGTCGCCGCGCGGTTCACCTTTTGCCGCCATCCAGTTGAGGAAATCGTCAGGATCGTCGGGGATCAGGCTCATGCGCGCGGCCGGCACATTGATACGGTGCGCAGGATTGTCCGTGTCATAGGCGAGGCCCGCGCCGAGGCGCGCCCGCGGCTCGAAGACGATGATGGTCGCGCCGTCGCTTGCTACGTTCCGCGCGAGATTTGCAGCAACCGCCGCCCCGGTGAAGCCGCCGCCGACGATTGCGATCACGGTGCGGCGCGCCGGTCCTGTCACGATTGGGAAACCTTCAGTTTCGGACGATGATCGCCGGCAATCGTCTCGCCAAACGGGCCGGTGTTGATCGACGCTTCGCGGGCCGGAACCGCATGGGCAAGCGGCAGGTTCGGCAGCACCAGTTCACCGAAACGATAGGCCTCCTCCAGATGCGGATAGCCAGACAGGATGAAACTATCGATACCCGCCTGGCGGTATTCCTCCATGCGAGCCTTCACCTGGTCGGGGTCGCCGACAAGGGCCGTGCCCGCGCCGCCGCGCACCAAGCCGACCCCGGCCCAGAGGTTCGGAGCGACTTCAAGTTTGTCCCGTCGGCCGCCATGCAGGCGGCTCATGCGGCTCTGACCAACCGAATCCATACGCTCGAACACCTTCTGTGCGGCGGCAATCGTGTCGTCATCGACATATTGTATCAGTTCGTCGGCCGCCTGCCATGCCTCCTTGGCGGTTTCACGCACGATCACATGAAGGCGAATGCCGAAGGTCAGGTCCCTGCCCTCGGCGTCGGCGAGCGCACGAACTTCGGCAATCTTCCTGGCAACGTCTTCGACAGGCTCTCCCCAGGTCAGGTACTTGTCGATCGTGCGCGCCGCCACTTCCTGGCCCTTGCCTGAGGAGCCGCCGAAATAGAGCGGCGGATGCGGCTTCTGCACCGGCTGAAACAGAAGCTTCCCGCCCTCGATATCGAAGTGGTTTCCCTTGAAATCGACTTCTTCACCGCGAAGCACGGCTTTGTAAATGTTGAGGAATTCCTCGGTCACCTCGTAGCGCTCCGTGTGCGAGAAGTGGATACCGTCGCCCTTGTTTTCGATCGGGTCGCCGCCGGTGACGACGTTGATCAGAAGCCGCCCATTCGAGAGCCGGTCGAGCGTCGCCGTCATGCGCGCCGCCAGCGTCGGTGATAGAAGCCCTGGCCGCACCGCAATCAGAAACCGCAGTTTCTCCGTGAGCGGCGCCAGCGCCGAGGCAACGACCCAGCTGTCTTCGCAGCTACGGCCCGTCGGAATGAGAACGCCGTAATAGCCGAGCGAATCGGCCGCCTGAGCCACCTGCTTCAGATAGTTGATATCGACATTGCGGCCGCCACGTATGGTGCCGAGATAGCGGCTGTCGCCGTGGGTCGGCAGAAACCAGAGAACATTGATCTTTTCAGGGATTTTCACGGGTGCAGTGTTCATCGGCAAATGCCTCCTCGCAAGTTCGCTTTCGGCAGCCATGATCGCCTCGCCGACTATAAAAAACATAAACTCTATAAAATTTATTGACAATCAAAAATCGGGCTATCATTTTTGATGCGAGGAAAAATTTTTCTCGTATCGCTGGTTTGCGATCGGGAATTAGGCGAAATTTTCGAGGGACTGGCCATGACGATCGCGCTCGCCGCATCTCCAGCATTCGACGCAAGTATTCCAACCAGCAATGGCTACGAACCGATCACGGCGCCCGCCCTCAAGGCGGCGATGCGCAATTTCTCAGGGGGCGTCTCCGTGATCACTGCCGGCATCGGGGACGACCGGACGGGTGCCACCGTCACCTCGGCGACGGCGCTGTCGGTGGACCCGCCGACCATGATCGTCAATATCAACCGGACGTCTTCGACCTGGCCGATCATCCAGCGCTACCGGCATTTCTGCGTCAACGTCCTCTCGCGAGAGCACCAGAGGGTGGCGGAGCGCTTCTCCGGCCTGGATGGAGCCAAGGGCTCTGCCCGCTACGAGGGAGCCGACTGGGTGAGGCTGGCAAGCGGCGCGTCGGCATTGAGCGGCGCGCTGGCCGCGATCGACTGCGAGGTTGAGGAAATCATCGAGCGCCACAGCCACGCCATCATCCTCGGCCGGGTCGTGGCGATCAGCGCGGGCTCCGGCGAGCCGATCGTCTACCACAACGGCCGCTACGGCGGTCTTGATCTCTAGCCTCGCTGCGAGCCCACGGCAGGCGCACGAAGCTGCGCGGAAACGCCTCAATTTTGGAATGGGACCACTGCAGTTCAGAGAAATGCGGAATAAATTATCTATATAAAATCCACCTTTTTATCAGCATTGTGATGAGGCTCCGGAGCGGGGCCAGGACCCCAACCGTTAAGGAGCACACAATGACGATCCGCAGACGCACCCTTCTTGCCGCAAGCGCGGCCCTGCTTCTGGCCAGCCAGACCACCTTCCCCGCTCTCGCCGCCGAAACGACGTTTACAATCGGTTACCAACCGATCGTCGAGCCGTCTCGGGTGCCGCAGGCGGTTGGCACCTACGAAAAAATCACCGGAGCCAAGATCACCTGGCAAAAGTTTGATGGCGGCGCCGACGTGATCGCCGCGCTCGCCTCCGGGTCGATCGACATCGGCTATGTCGGCTCGTCGCCGCTCGCCGCTGCCGCCAGCCGGCAGCTCCCCCTCGAAACCATCTTCGTCGTCGGACTGATCAGCGAAGCCGAGGCCCTCGCCGTCAAGGGCATCGACAAGCCGGAGCAGCTTGCCGGCAAGAAGATCGCGACCCCCTTCGTTTCGACGGCGCATTACAGCCTGCTCACGGCGCTGAAACACTGGAACATCGATCCGAAGTCGGTCGAAATCCTCAACCTTCGCCCCCCGGAAATCGCAGCTGCCTGGCAGCGCGGCGATATCGACGGCGCCTATGTCTGGGATCCGGTGCTTTCCGAGATCAAGAAGACCGCAACCGTGCTTGCGACCTCGAGCGACGTGGCGAAATGGGGAGGTCCTACCTTCGATGCCTGGATCGTCAGCAAGAAGTTTGCCGAGGAGCATCCGGATATCGTGACTGGCTTCGTCAAGGTGACTGGCGACGCCTATGCGGATTACCGCGCAAAGCCGGAAAGCTGGAACGCCGGTTCGCCTGAGGTGGAGAAGATCGCCCGCCTGACAGGCGCAAAGCCCGAGGACGTGCCGACGCTCCTCAAGGGCTATTACTTCCCTTCGCTTGAAGAGCAGGCAGGCTCTGATCTTCTCGGCGGAGCGACGGCCAAGGCCATCGCCGAGACTTCGGCCTTCCTGCTTGAGCAGGGCAAGATTCCCGCGGTGCTTCCGGATTACACGCCCTACGTCTCCGCGCGATGGGCGCAGGAGGCAGCGAAGCTCTCGTTCTGAGACCACCCCGTTCGAGAGCTCGCCCGGCTCATGAAGCCGGGCGAGCATGCCAGCGCGCCACCCAGCATGGAACAGCAGGATGTCCGTACTTTCGCTCGAAAATATCACGCTGCGTTATGCAGCTCCCGACAGCAGGGCCGCCCCTGTCCTCGCTTCCATTGGCCTCAAGATCGCCCGTGACGAATTCGTCGTCGTCATCGGTCGCTCCGGCTCGGGTAAGACCAGTCTTCTCAATCTGGCGGCTGGCTTCGTGGCGGCAAGCAGCGGTCAGGTCTGCGTCGATGGCCGGCCAGTTGCGGGTCCGGGTGCAGATCGGGCCGTGGTTTTCCAGAACGATGCGCTCTATCCGTGGCTGACCGCTCTCGACAATGTCGCCTTTCCGCTTCATCTGCGCGGTATTGCGAGGCCGGAGCGGCTGGAGAGAGCGCGCAGCCTCCTCAACCGGGTCGGTTTGCCTGATGCGGCGGACCGACACGTCTGGGAGCTCTCCGGCGGCATGCGCCAGCGGGTCGGTATCGCCAGGGCGCTCGCGTCAGACCCGAAGTTCCTGCTGATGGATGAACCGCTCGGCGCACTCGACGCACTCACGCGCAGCCGGATGCAGGGGTTTCTTCTCGATGTCTGGCAGAAGAGCGGCGTCGGCGCACTCCTGATCACCCATAGTATCGAGGAAGCGCTTCTGCTCGCGACCCGGATCATTGTGCTCGCGCCCAATCCCGGGCGCATCGCCAGCGAGATCGCCACTGCGTTCGGTCGTGATCTTCTGGCCGGTGCACCGCTCGCCGAGATACGCAGTTCGCCTGCGTTCCGGCGCTTGCATGACGAACTGACCGCTCTCATCCATGCCGAAGACGAAGGGATCGCCGCATGAGCCTCTCGATCGAGAGCGCGCCGTCGACGACGCATCAACCGCGCGACATCGTCGAGCAACCGGAACAGGGCACGACGAGATCGCCGCTACCGCTCGCCTGGATATCCCTGGCGACGGTCGTCGCGTTGCTGGCCCTCTGGAGCCTTGCTGCAAGCTATGGTCTCGTCTCGGCGCTCTTCCTGCCCTCGCCGCTCGCCGTCTACAAGGCTCTGCAAAGCCTCGCCGTCACAGGCTTCGTCGACGCGACCCTCGCCCAGCATGTGGGCGCCAGCCTTCTGCGGATTTTCGGCGCTCTTGCAGCCGCAATCCTCCTCGGCGTGCCGGCCGGTATTGCCATCGGCACAAGCCGGCTTGGGAAAGGCATCCTCGATCCGATCGTGGAATTCCTGCGACCCTTGCCGCCGCTTGCCTATTTGCCGTTGGTGATCATCTGGCTGGGGATCGGCGAGGCCTCCAAGATCGCGGTCATTGCGCTCGCAATGTTGCCGCCGATCATTCTGTCCACGGCGACCGGTGTCAAATCCACCTGGAGCGATCACATCAACGCGGCCCGCGCCTTTGGCGCGTCGCGTCTGCAGGTGCTACGCCACGTCATCCTGCCAAGCGCCCTGCCGTCGGTCCTGACCGGGACACGGATTGCGCTTGGTGCAGGCTGGTCGACGCTGGTGGCGGCCGAACTGGTCGCGGCAACACGCGGCCTCGGCTTCATGATCCAGTCTGCTGCCCAGTTTCTGGTGACCGATGTGGTGATCGCCGGCATCGTCGTCATTGCCGCCGTCGCTTTCGTCTTCGAGATGGCGGCACGCCTGCTCGAGCGATGGCTGGTACCGTGGGCGACACGACGCTGACGCCCCGGGGAGATCGCGTTGTACCGTCACCCGGTCTTCAGCGTCACGCGATGCCGGGTGGCGATCAATCGCGCCGCCGCATAGGTCTGCGTCACGATTTCGGGCACCAGGTCGATGTCCGGCAGGCTGCCGACGCCGAGCGGTCCGATCGCATAGAGGTTACGCGTCGGCTGCCCGGCGGCCAGAACCTCGCCAGCCGGGCTGACGGCAATCCCAAGACTGAGTTCGTCCGGCTCCGCCAGGCCACCGGCAAAAAGGCTCTGCATCAGCGGCGCTCGAAGGTCCGGCGCCGAGCAGCGACAGTCGATTACCTGATCGGCGGAAAGCAACGTCTCCTCGTTTTCACCCGCCCAGCGCACCATCAAGCCATCAGGACGGCGCTTGCCCGCCCAGCCCTTCCGAATGGTGGTTTGCCCGCCGGCAAGCTCCTGCTGGAGCCGCAGGTGCAGGGGCGCCGGCAGGCGGTTGCGGTGGCTGTCATAGATCGACCGAAGGTGCCGGTTGAACCGGTGCTTTTCCTCCTCAGGCAAAGATTGCCAGAGAGAGCGAGCGCGCCTGCGCAGGCCATTCATGGCCGCCTGCCAGCCAAGGCCGGCGGCTTCCGCCTCTGCGCAAGCCTGCCGGACGAAGCGGACGATATCGCCGAGCCGGGTCGGCATCGGCTCGACCGGAAAGGTCGGCGCGGCCGCCAGACGCGTATGCGGCTGCGGCAGAAAGCCGTGCCGGGAGAGAATGGTGATCTCGCCGGCAAAGCCGTTGTCGCGCAATTGCAGCAGGCGGTCGACGACGCGAACGCCGCTGCCGAGCAGGGCGGCATGACGCGGCACGACGAGGCGGCGGGCGCGCACCAGCGGCTTCTCCTCCTCGGCGATCTCCATCTCGCCCTGGCGAAGGCCGAAGCCGGTGGCCAACACGACGGCATCACACTCCACCGTTGCTTCCTCCTGCACCACCAGGAAGCGGCCATTGGCTTGCTTGCGTAGCCCCAGTACCGCCTGACAGGAAAGCTGCATTGAAATATCGGGCCGGCGGGTCAGCGCTTCGGAAAAGCGCTGATAGACGTAGTCGCTGAAGATGCTCTTCGGCACGAAAATCTGCTGAAAGCCGGGAATCGCGGCGGAAACGGCCGCGCGGAATTCGGCATTCGCCAACAGCCAGTCATTGAAATCCTCCGGCTGGCCTGCGGCGACCGAAAGGTCGCGCACTCGGCTGTTGAGGATCTCGCCACTCTGGGCGGCGGCCAACACCTGTCCGCCGCTGATCGTCGGCTGCGGATCGAAGAGGTGGACGTGGAACGCAGTCCGCACCGACTTCATCAGCGCAATGGCCATCATCACGCCGGAAAAGCCGCGGCCGATGATAGCGATATGCGGTTTGGCTCGCGCAGCGGCCCCCTCGGGAGCGACCTTCGCAAACAATCCATGGACAGTCATCTGCACTCTCCCATGGCCGGTACTACCCGGCAAAGTCTGAAATGCATGGCTGTTTCGGTTCGGAACGCGGACACCGACCGAATTGTGAATATTGCCGACCGAGGTCTCGATATACGACATAGTCGCGGGGTCGGGAAAACATAGCGCCCGCCGCGGCAGCGGTCGAGCCCGTATCCGTTGTTCTGGTTGGCCTGGCACTTTGGTGCATGGTCATCCCTAGACGGCATACTCTATAAAGTTAGTGCGCTATTAGAGCGCGAAACGATCTGAACATCAAGTGCCATGTGGAAGAGCCCGTCGGGCTAGCTCTCGTTACAAGGCTTCAGGCCAGGCCGCTGAGCGGTCCATCACCTCAAGTTCGATCGGTTGCGCGNCGATGCCGTTCAGCACACGCAACAGATCATAGCCATGCGACCAGCGGCCGAAGCCACTGGCGATATTGATATGGCCGGCATAGCCAAGGTCGACGAGACGGCCACCCCATCGTGTCGAAACGTGCCGCAGGCGGTCGAAAGGCATATAGGGATCGTTGAGGCTGCCGACGACGAGGCTGGAAAAAGGGAGCGGCAGGTCGGGCATCGCGCCGAAATCGATGGCGCCGGGATGCAGGCGGTCGGTGGGGTCAAGGTCGCAGGGCGCAACAAGCAGTGCGCTGCGCACATGTCTTGCCAGGGGACGCCGCGCCAGGTTGGCAACAAGAACCGAGCCGAGGCTGTGGGCCACCAGGTCGACGATTCCGTGCCGGAGGATTTCGCGTTCGAGAGCATCGCGCCAATCATCGAGCCTCGGCCGGTTCCAATCGACCTGTTCGACCAGAGCGGCATCCGGGTGATCTCTCAACCAATGGCGTTGCCAGTGTCCCTCGTCGGACCCGAACAATCCCGGAATGATCAGCGTTTTTGCCATGACATCAATCTCTTGCGAAGGCGATGCGGGAGTTACAACGACCCGTTGCAGGCAGGTCCGGTTCTGGACCGACTATGCGCAACCGACAGACGGCGGAGAAGCAAGGAACGCCTAATATCTATAAAATCGATAGTATTTATTTTCCTGTCTGAAAGCTGCGCCCGCGTGATCGATAATCCGGCATGGAACAATATTCGCAGTAGAGTGTTTCCAGCGACGCGGCTCAAAAGCGAAATCAGTTTCCTTGTGACCCGTCCCAGCGTCAAAAATTTGCGTTGTTGGAGCCCGTGAAATTGTTAGTTTGGCGCCGAAATACACCGGCGCTCTGACAAGCCGGCCAACCGGCGACTTGATGATCGGTTTGGATGAGGGGATGGCGCGACCGTTTGCGGTTGCAGGGCTGAAAAGGTGACTGGAAGTTGACGGACCGACGCAATGGGAGCCGCTGGCGATTTCGCCAGCCGAGTGTTTTGCCTGGTTTTGGGCTGTCGCTCGGGATCACGCTGAGTTGGCTGGTGCTGATCGTGTTGATCCCGCTGTCGGGACTGGTGTGGCGGGCAAGCGGGCTCGGCTGGGCCAAGTTCTTTGAGCTGGCGCTCGATCCGCGCACGCTCAATGCCTTGAAGATCTCGTTCGGCACGGCGTTTCTCGCCGCCGTCATCAACCTCGTCTTCGGCGTCATCCTCGCCTGGGTGCTGGTGCGCTATCGGTTCCCCGGCAAACGGGTGATCGATGCCATGGTCGACCTGCCGTTCGCGCTGCCGACGGCGGTCGCCGGCATTGCCTTGACGACGCTTTATGCCGGCAACGGCTGGATCGGCCAGTTCATCGAGCCGCTCGGCCTGAAGATCGCCTTTACGCCGTCCGGCATCGTCGTCGCGCTGATCTTCGTCGGCCTGCCGTTTGTCGTCAGGACCGTGCAGCCGATCATGGAGGAGATCGACAAGGAGGTGGAAGAAGCCGCAGCCACCCTTGGCGCCAGCCGCTTCCAGACGATCAGCCGGGTGCTGCTGCCGGGGCTGTTGCCGGCCGGCTTGACCGGCTTTGCCCTCGCCTTTGCCCGCGGCGTCGGCGAATACGGCTCGGTGATCTTCATCGCCGGCAACCTGCCTTATGTCTCCGAGATCGCGCCGCTTCTGATCGTCATCAGGCTCGAAGAGTTCAACTACGCCGCCGCCACCGCCATTGCCGCGGTGATGCTGGCGATCTCCTTCGCCATGCTGCTCCTCATCAACTCGATCCAGGCCTGGAGCCGGCGGAGATATGTCTATGTCGCATGATCTGACCGCCAATCCTCTGCCCGCATCCGGCCCACAGCCCGCCCTGCCGGCGCTGGCCGCCGCCACCTCCGAAAGCCGCTTTGCCCGGCTGACCCTGACGATCACCGCCCTTGTCTTCGTCGCGCTGTTTTTGCTGTTGCCGCTTGCCGCCGTCTTCACCGAGGCGCTGCGCAAGGGGGTGGGTGAATTCGTTGCCGCGCTTGGCGACACCGAGACCTTCTCGGCCATCCGCCTGACGCTGATCGTCGCCGTCATCGCCGTGCCGCTCAACCTCGTCTTCGGGGTTGCCGCCGCCTGGGCGATCGCCAAGTTCGAGTTCAAGGGCAAGGCGTTCCTGACGACGCTGATCGACCTGCCGTTCTCGGTCTCGCCGGTCATTTCCGGCCTCGTCTTCGTGCTTCTGTTCGGCTCGCACAGCCTGATCGGTCCCTGGCTGCAGAGCCACGGCATCCAGATCCTGTTTGCCGTGCCCGGGCTGGTGCTCGCCACCGTCTTCGTCACCTTCCCCTTCGTCGCCCGCGAGCTGATCCCGCTGATGCAGGAACAGGGCTCCAGCGACGAGGAGGCGGCACTGTCCTTGGGGGCATCGGGCTGGCAGACCTTCTGGTTCGTGACGCTGCCCAACATCAAATGGGGGCTGCTTTACGGCGTGCTTTTGTGCAACGCCCGCGCCATGGGCGAGTTCGGCGCCGTCTCGGTCGTCTCCGGCCATATCCGCGGCGAGACCAACACCATGCCGTTGCAGGTCGAAATCCTCTATAATGAATACAACTTCGTCGCCGCCTTCGCGGTGGCGGCGTTGCTGGCGCTTCTGGCGCTGATCACCCTGATTTTGAAGACGGCGCTGGAGATCCGCTACAGCGCCGAGATCGCCGCCAGCCGCAGGCATTGAAAGGTCAAACGCTATGGACGTGCGCGTTCACAACATCCGCAAGGAATTCGGCCGCTTCCCGGCGCTCGACGACGTCTCGCTCGATATCCGCTCCGGCGAGCTGATCGCGCTGCTTGGCCCCTCCGGCTCCGGCAAGACGACCTTGCTGCGTCTCGTCGCCGGGCTCGAAAGCCCGACCGGCGGCACGATCTTCTTCGGTGACGAGGACGCCTCGCAAAAGACCGTGCAGCAGCGCAACATCGGCTTCGTCTTCCAGCACTATGCCCTCTTCCGCCACATGACCGTGCTCGACAACGTCGCCTTCGGCCTCAAGGTGCGCCCGTCGGGCCGAAGGCCGCCGGCCGCCGAAATCCGCAAGCGGGCCCTCGACCTGCTCGACCTGGTGCAGCTCTCCGGTCTCGACAAACGCTATCCGGCCCAGCTCTCCGGCGGCCAGCGCCAGCGCGTGGCGCTCGCCCGCGCCATGGCGGTCGAGCCGAACGTGCTGCTGCTCGACGAGCCGTTCGGCGCGCTCGACGCCCAGGTGCGAAAAGAACTGCGCAAGTGGCTGCGCGAGATCCATGACCGCACCGGCCACACGACGATCTTCGTCACCCACGACCAGGAGGAGGCGCTGGAACTGGCAGACCGCGTCGTCGTCATGAGCAAGGGCGCGATCGAACAGGTCGGCACCCCCGACGAGATCTACGACCATCCGGTCTCGCCCTTCGTCTTCGGCTTCATCGGCCAGTCGAACGCGCTCGCCGTCACGCTCCAGAACGGCGAGATCTGGTTCGAGGACCGGCCGATCGGGCTCAGGGCCCCGGCCGAGCCGGACGGGCCTGCCAACCTGCACTTCCGCCCGCACGACATCGAGCTGATCGACGGCTGCGGCGGCTGTCTTGCCGGCCTCGTCACCGCCAGCCGCCGCGTTGCCGGCACCCGCCATCTCGAACTCGATCTTGGCCGCAACCATCCGCATGTCGAGATCGAACTGTCGCCCGAACGCGCCGCCGCCGGCGACCACAGCCGCATCGCCTTCCGGCCGACAAAGTGGAAACTCTTCAGAGACAACAGAGAGCAGGC
>NZ_JBQENM010000026.1:0-97678 GCF_052044795.1 Ensifer sp. 22521 | reverse complement strand
GATCTGCCCGAACGCGAGAGCATGGAGTTCGACGTTGTCATCGTCGGGGCGGGGCCTGCCGGTCTTGCGGCGGCGATCCGGCTGAAGCAGGTCAATCCGGAGCTTTCGGTCGTCGTCTTGGAAAAGGGCGCCGAAGTCGGCGCGCATATCCTCTCGGGCGCCGTCGTCGATCCGATCGGCATCGACCGGCTGCTGCCGGGCTGGCGCGACGAGGCCGATCATCCGTTCAAGACCGAGGTCACGGACGACCACTTCCTGTTCTTGGGCCCGGCCGGCTCAATGCGCCTGCCGAACTTCCTGATGCCGCCGCTGATGAACAATCACGGCAACTACATCGTATCGCTCGGCAACGTCTGTCGCTGGCTGGCAAGCCATGCGGAAGCCCTCGGCGTCGAGATCTATCCGGGCTTTGCCGCAACCGAAGTGCTCTATAACGACAAGGGTGCGGTCATCGGCGTTGCCACCGGCGACATGGGCATCGAGCGCAATGGCGAACCGGGACCGAACTTCGCCCGCGGCATGGCGCTCTTGGGCAAATACACGCTGATCGGCGAGGGCGTGCGCGGTTCGCTCGCCAAGCAGCTGATTGCGGAATTCGATCTCTCCAGGGATCGCGACGTCCAGAAATTCGGCATCGGCCTGAAAGAGCTCTGGCAGGTCAAGCCCGAGAACCACCGGCCCGGGCTGGTGCAGCATTCCTTCGGTTGGCCGCTCGGCATGAAGACCGGCGGCGGTTCGTTCCTCTACCATCTCGAAGACAACCTGGTCGCCGTCGGCTTCGTCGTGCACCTCAATTACAAGAACCCCTATCTCTTCCCGTTCGAGGAATTCCAGCGCTTCAAGACCCATCCGGCGATCCGCGGCACCTTCGAGGGCGGCAAGCGGCTCTCCTACGGTGCCCGCGCGATCACCGAGGGTGGCTACCAGTCGGTGCCGAAGCTGTCGTTCCCCGGCGGTTCGCTGATCGGCTGTTCGGCCGGTCTCGTCAACGTGCCGCGCATCAAGGGCAGCCACAATGCGGTGCTGTCGGGCATTCTCGCGGCCGAGAAGCTGGCGGCGGCGATCGCGAGCGGCCGCGCCAATGACGAGCCGATCGAGATCGAGCGCGGCTGGCGCGACAGCGCCATCGGCCAGGACCTGAAGCGGGTCAGGAACGTCAAGCCGCTGTGGTCGAAGTTCGGCACGGCGATCGGCGTTGCGCTCGGCGGCTTGGACATGTGGACCAACCAGCTGTTCGGCTTCTCGTTCTTCGGCACGCTGAAGCACGGCAAGACTGACGCGCAGAGCCTTGAGCCGGCCGCGCAGCACCAGAAGATCGATTATCCGAAGCCGGATGGCGTGCTGACCTTCGACCGGCTGTCCTCGGTGTTCCTGTCGAACACCAACCACGAGGAAGACCAGCCGATCCACCTGCAGGTCAAGGATCCGGAGCTGCAGCGCACGTCGGAACTCGACGTCTTTGCCGGCCCGTCGACGCGCTACTGTCCGGCCGGGGTCTACGAATGGGTGGAGAAGGACGGCAAGCCTGTCTTCGTCATCAACGCGCAGAACTGCGTGCACTGCAAGACCTGCGACATCAAGGACCCGAACCAGAACATCAACTGGGTGCCGCCACAAGGAGGCGAAGGCCCGGTCTACCCCAACATGTGATGGCCCGGGTGGGGCCGCACGGACCGCCGTCACAGTCTATCCGGACAAGGAATGGTCGCGCTACCGTCCTGGGCGTGACCAAAGTCAAAAAAAAGCCCCGCAACAATGGCCGCATCGCTTTGTCGATCGCGGCATTTCGAACGCATATTGGAGGGCGATTTACGCTTCGCTCTTGAGGGTCTCCTTTTGCGTAATTAGTCGCGCCGAATGGTGCCCAGAAATGAACACCCAAAGCCAGCTCAGGGCGACCGCCATGCGGCTTCGGGTGCCAATCAGAAAGTAGATGTGCGCAAGTCCCCAAATCCACCAGGCAAGCCAGCCCTTCAACCGCAGAAACCCGAAGTCGATTACCGCCGCACTGGGCCCGATTGTCGCCAAGTTGCCCAAGTGCTTGTAGCGGAATGCGGGCAACGCTTTCTTCTGCGACAGCCGGGCCGCGATCACCGCCGCGACGTACTTTCCCTGCTGCTTCGCCGCCGGTGCTATCCCAGGAACCGGCTTACCATCCTCCGAGCGTACTGCCGCGGTATCGCCTATCACGAAAATCTCCGGGTGCCCGGGTGCCGTCAAGTTCGGGTTGACCAGCACCCGGCCGGCGCGGTCGCTCGGTGCGTTAAGCCACTGGGCCGCCTTTGACGCCTCGACACCCGCAGCCCAGACTACAGTACTGCACGGAATTTCCTGGTCTCCGATCCGCACACCGTTCTCATCGCATGCAACGACCGGACTCTCGGTCAATACAGTCACCCCCATCTTGGAGAGTGCATTGGTAGCGTATGAAGACAGTTCAGCAGGGAACACTGGTAAGATGCGCGGGCCTGCTTCTATCAACAGGATCCGAGCGCTCTTGGTGTCTATGTTACGAAACTCTTTGGCCAAGGTGGTCTGCGCAAGCTGCGCGATGATCCCAGCGAGTTCAACACCGGTCGGTCCAGCACCGATAATGCTGAAGGTGAGCAGAGCTTGACGGGCCGCCTGAGATTGCTCGACTTCTGCTCTCTCAAAGGCAAGGAGAAGACGCCGCCGGATGGTTGTTGCGTCTTCCAACGCCTTTAGACCGGGCGCGAATGGCTCCCACTCGTCGTGTCCGAAGTAGGCGTGTCGAGCTCCTGTCGCGAGTACGAGAGTGTCATAGGGAATAGGCGGACCATTTTTGAGCAAAACAAGCCTTTGGCCGGCATCGATTCCTACTACGTCACCGAGCAGCGTTTTGACATTCTGGCGACCCCGGAAGAGGGCTCTGATCGGCCATGCGATGTCGGAGGTCGCAAGGACTGTCGTCGCCACCTGGTACAAGAGCGGCTGAAATAGATGATGGTTCCTACGATCGACGATTGTGATCGAAACGGATGGGTGTATGAGGTCCCTCGCAAGCTGTAGTCCGGCAAAGCCAGCGCCAACAATCACAACCTGGTGGTTACTCATCGCGAGTGCTCCTTACCCTTAAGAGACGCCAGTGCACCTCTCGGTCCGCAATTGCTCCCGTGCAACATTTGGCGGCGCGTTAAGCAGTTGCTCTGCTACCTGCGCGTTTCCATTTGTTGCCAAAAGTCCAATCCGGAAAAGCAAGCAACGCTTTTATTGGGTAAGGATTGCTGATCCACTTGCGAGAGCGGGGTAGAATGCATGGTGCGCCGGTAGCTTGTGACTATCGTGCGGCCGCGAGCAGGCTGCGATAGCGGCTCAGGCTGTCGCTCAGATGCGTCGAAAGGGCTGTCTGCGCGGCCGCCTCATCGCCCTGGGTGATAGCAGACAGTATCATCGCATGGTCTTTCTTGATCTTGGCGACGAAACTGGCGCGCGACGGGCCGGACTGCCTGAACTTCATCAGGAGTTCGGAGCTGATTTCTCCCATGAGCGCTTCCAATAGACGAGGGAAATGCGGATTTCGGGTGGCTCGCGCGATGGCCATGTGAAAGGCGAAATCGGCTTCGGCCTCGGCTTCGATGTCGTCGGTTTCAAGCCCGTTCAAGATATCGTAGGCGCGCGCTATGTCGGCAAGCGCCTCAGGCGTGCGCCGCGCCGCAGCCAGCGCAACCGACTGCATTTCCACGCCGAAGCGCAGTTCAAGGATTTCAAGGGCCGAACGGATATCGTCGATGCGGCCCGCCTCGAAATGAATAGGCCGACTGTCGCGCTCCGTCACGAAGACGCCGGAACCCTGGCGGGCGACCACACGGCCGGCGCTTTTCAGAGAAGCTAGGGCTTCTCGCATGACTGTCCGGGAAACGCCAAACTCTTCGCAAAGCTCGGCACTGGACGGCATCCGTCCCCCCGGCGGATAGGTGCCGTTCTCAAGCCGCTCGCTCAGTTTCTCGACGACGAGCTGCGCAAGGTTGCCGCGCTGGGGGATAATGGACATTGAACTCCTAAACCTCAGATATCTGATGCCATTTATCATATAAGGTCATATATCGCTGCCGCCAATTCGTTTCAGATCTCGTCTTCGCCCATCATGGCGTCGAGCACCGAAATTGGATGGGGCACTGTCTTTCTGTCGATCTCCTTGACTTGCGATCGACAGGAATAGCCCGTTGCCATGATGACACGCTGTTCCGTCACGCGGTCGATTTGGGATTTCCAACTCATGGCATACAGCGTCTCGGAGATTGACCGGTTGCGGACCTCATGGCCGAAGGTCCCCGCCATCCCGCAACAGCCCACATCGGCGATTTCAAGATCGGCACCAACCGCATTGAATATCTGGCGCCAAGCGGCAAGGCTCGCGGCAGCGTTCGTGCGCTCCGTGCAATGAGGCAAGAGAATAAGGCGCTCCGGGATCCGGGCGCTGGCAGCGTTGAACGAGGCGAGATGATCGCGAAGCCATTCTTGCGGCAGGAGAACTCTCGCCTTCATTCTGGTTTCGGGAGAGGCAGAATATTCGCTGCGAAAGGTCAGGGTCATCGATGGGTCTAGGCCGACAAGTTGCACTCCAAGGCGCGCGAGATTGTCGAAGTAATCGGCAGTCCGCAAAGCCGACTTTCTGAAGGCCCGCAGGTAGCCATGGACATGCAACGCCTTGCCGTTGTGGTAAGGGGCGGCGAGGTAGGGTGTCAGGCCGAGCTTTCTCGCGAGGCTCAGCGCTGCGACGACCACAGCCGGATCAAAATTGGCGGTGAAGGCGTCTGGCACAAAGACGACGGTCTTCGCGCGTATGTCGACCGGCAGTTCGGCGATACGCTCGACCGTCGCAATCATCGCTCCCATCGCTTTTGCTTGCTTTTCTAGCGAGAGAGCCGGTAGGGCGGGCAGCGCCGTCAGGCCGACCTGGTGCAATAGGATGCGGCCTGTCCGAGATCGGACAAAGGTATTGTAGAGCGGCCGTGCCTTCGCCATCAATGGCAGGAGGGTCTCGATCGCCGCGACGATCGGATCCTTGACCGGCCGTAGATAGCGGGCGTGGTAGAGTTCGAGAAACTTCGAACGGAAAGCGGGAACATTGACCTTGACTGGGCACTGACCTGCGCAAGCCTTGCAGGCGAGGCAGGTGTCCATCGCCGCGCGCACTTCGTGGGAAAAATCATCGCGGTTTGCGGGGTTGAGTGTGTTCCAGGCGCGAATGGGCAACGTCAGAAGGCTGCCGACCGAGGTCTGGCGCTGGGCTTCCTTGCGCGGATCGATCTTTTTTTCCGACAGCAGGCGCAGCCATTCGCGTATCAATGATGCCCGGCCCTTCGGGGAATAGCGGCGGTCACGCGTCGCCTTGTAGGACGGGCACATCGGCGTTGCCTCGTCGAAATCGAAACACGCGCCGTTGCCATTGCAATAAGCGGCATTGTCAAAAGCGGCACGGATGTCATTGGCGATCGACCGGTCGAAAGCGCCACGCAGCGGCACGTCATCGATCTTCAGGAGCTTTGCATCATCCGGCGTCGCGATCTTTCCCGGGTTGAGACGGTTCTCCGGATCAAAGGCCGCCTTGATCGCTTGCAACGCAGGATACAGCGGACCGAAATATTCGGGCACATATTCCGAGCGCACGCCTTTGCCGTGCTCGCCCCATAGCACCCCTCCATGTTTTCTGGTCAACGCAACCACCGCGTCGCTGATCCTGCGGACCTTTTGCTGGTGATCGACGCGGGTCAGATCGAGGGCAGGGCGGACATGCAACACGCCGGCGTCCACATGACCGAACATGCCATAGGACAGGTCTTCGGCGTCTAGAAGCGAGCGGAACTCGCGAATGTAGGCGGCAAGGTTCTCTGGTGGAACGGCCGTATCCTCGACAAAGGCGACGGGCCTTACCGAGCCCTCGACATTTCCAAGCAGGCCGACAGCACGCTTTCGCATCAGCCAGATCGCCTCAACGTCAGGCTTTTCCGTTGCTACGGTATAGCCCTTGTGACGCAAGGTGACATTGTCGAGTGCCCTCTCGATGTCGGCTACTTTGCCTCTCAGGTCTGCCTCGTCGTTGGCAATTACTTCAACGACATTTATGCCGTTGGAGGACGCGGCCTCATCATCCGGGAAGAAGCGAGCGATATCGTTCCAGACGATATCCCCTTTCGCCAGGCCGAGTACCTTTTCGTCGACCGTCTCGACGGAGGCTACTCCAAGCGTCGTCAGTTCACGGGCATCTTCGAGCGCACTGTTGAAATTGTCGTATCGGATGTTGAAAAGTGCCGAGCGCGCAGGGATCGGCAGGAGATTCAGTTCAGCTTCGGCGATTATCGCGAGCGTGCCCTCGGAACCGCAAAGAATGGCATTTAGGTCGAAGCTCCGGTCGGCGCGCCTGACATGAGCGAGATCATAGCCCGTCATATAGCGGTTTAGCTCGGGGAATACTCTGTCAATATCCGCTTGTTGCTCGCGGGTGATGCGATCAACAGTACGGTAGATTTCGCCAAGCCGGTCGGTGCGGGCGCAAGCCGCCGTAAGGGCCGAATTTTCGAGCGGTCGTATCCACACATCCGTGCCGTCGGTCAGCACCACACGCAGCCCCAGAATGTGGTTGCTCGTCTTGCCATAAAGGCAGGAACCTTGGCCGCATGCATCGGTTGATATCATACCGCCGATGGTTGCTCGATTGGATGTGGATAGCTCGGGCGCAAAGAATAGGCCGTACCGTTCGAGTTCGCGGTTGAGCTGATCCTTGACCACACCAGCCTCCACTCGAGCTATACGGCGGATCGGATCGATCTCGAGGATACGGTTCATGTGGCGAGAGCAATCGACTGCGATACCCGAGGTCAACGACTGTCCGTTTGTGCCGGTGCCACCCCCTCGTGGTGCAACTGTGATCTCGCCAAAACGTGGTTCGGACAGAATCTTCGTCAACACGCAAATATCGCCTGCACCCCTGGGAAAGACCACGGCCTGCGGCGTCAGCTGATAGATCGAGTTGTCTGTCGCCGACACGACCCGACCGCTGGCGGTTGTGTCAATGTCGCCTACAAATCCGGCTTCAATTAAGCTTTCAAAAAACGTCGGGCTGGGATCGTCGATTGAAAGAGGCGATGTAAGATGGGGGATCATGGCACAAATACCGGCATTTGGAAGTTGGCATACAACTGCTATCATACCTATCAACGAATGGCCAGTATGTCACAGCGCCATTCGGTAGCGAAAACGGCACTGAACAGGATGAAGCGTATTGCTAAGATAGAACTTATCATATAACTTACAGCTTATCCATTCCAGGAAAAGCGCGAGGGTGAAGATGAACAACCAAACTGTCGTGATCGTTGGTGGGGCTGCGGGACTGGGGCTTACGACTGCGAAATTGATGATCGCGCACGGCGCATCGAAAATCGGCCTTATCGACCGCAATGAGGCCCAGCTTGCGTCTTCGGCGGCCGATCTTACTGCGCTTGGTGCGGAGGTCGCGACGGCCGTGGCGGACATTTCCCAGGCGGAGACGGCTCATAGGGGCTTCGAAGCGGTCGCTGGCAGGCTCGGCCGTATCCATGCGCTGGTCAACAGCGCGGCGATCTATCCGCGCAAGCCCATTCTGGAAATTACCGATGATGATTGGGATCTCGAAAACGCAGTAAACGTGAAGGGTACCTATCACATGATGGTCGCCGCCGTTCACCACATGCGCCAGTTCGTAAATGCACCGGAGGTGACGGGCCGCATTGTCAATGTAACGTCAGTCGATGCCTTCAAGGCGCATCCCCAAAATGCCCACTACGCTGCTACTAAGGCTGCGGTGGTCAGCCTGACGAAGTCGTTCGCCCAGGAATGCGCCAAAGACCAAATCCTCGTAAACTCAGTGGCGCCGGCAGGCTTTGCCACCGATAGGGCCAAGGAACTCGGGTTCCTCCCGGAACTTGCCAAGGCCAGCGCGCTCGGTCGTGCGGCAGAACCTGCGGAGATGGCAGAGTGGATCGTCATGATGGCGTCGAGCCGCAATACCTATGCCACCGGCGAAAACGTTGTCATCAGTGGAGGCTACATCTATGTCTGACGCCTACCGCGTTGCCGTCGTGACGGGCGCCACCAGTGGCATCGGCAAAGCCATCGTACCTACGCTGCGAGCCCGGGGTCTGACGGTGTATGCCGTTGGCCGTAACGAGGAACAACTTGCAGCGTTGTCTGCGGCAAGTGGAGCTATCCCGGTGCAGGCAGATGTCCGCGACACGGCACGCATCGCCGAAGCGCTTGCCGGCGTCGAGGTGGATATTCTCGTCAACAATGCTGGCATACTTTCTACCCGCGCCTCGTTCCAGGACATCGAGCCCGCCGAGATCGATGCGATGATCGATATCAACCTCAAGGCGCCACTTCATCTGACGCGCGTCATACTTCCTGGCATGGTCGCGCGAAAGCGCGGTCACCTCATCTACATAGGCTCGAGCGGGGGGCAAGCACCGTACCCCAACATGGGCGCCTATGGAGCCTCCAAGGCAGGCCTCAGCCTCTTCTGCGATAATCTGCGCTGCGATCTGCTCGGAACCTCCGTCAGGGTCAGCGAAATAGTCCCGGGCCGTGTTCAGACGGATCTCTACCGCTCCTCCATTCCTGGCAACCAGGCAAACGCGATGCTTTACGACGGCTACCGACCGATCCAGCCGGAACATATCGCGCGCATTGTGGACGACGTGATTTCGCTCCCCGTGTACGTCGATGTTGCGCGTGTTGAAGTCTTTCCGACGGACCAGGCAACGGGTGGCGGCACGATGGTGAAGTTCGAATCGGGAAAGGACGTGTAGTTGTCGATTGACCGGCCAAACAAGAACATCACGGACGCATCTGATGTCATCCAATTCTATCGACCGATTGCGATCCGATCCGTCATAGCCGCTCAAGCCATGATGCCCCGCCTGCGCACTCAATCGCGCCTGGAACGCTCGGCGACCGCAGCCACGGGTCTCCCAATCGATTTCCGTTCGGTCTCTGAGGATTGAGCGCTCCTCGGCTACTCGGCCGTGTCTGACCAGAGTGCCAAATCTTAGAGTAGTGCTGTGTTCACGGTGGCCGCGTGCCAACCGTCACAGGTTCCTGCTTTGTGCCCCGAAAGTCGCATGATCGTCCGGAACGGGCAC
Source organism: Ensifer sp. 22521 (assembly GCF_052044795.1). NCBI lineage: Bacteria > Pseudomonadati > Pseudomonadota > Alphaproteobacteria > Hyphomicrobiales > Rhizobiaceae > Ensifer > Ensifer sp. 22521. The sequence goes on along the minus strand of NZ_JBQENM010000026.1, from coordinate 88,541 downwards.
AGTCGTACACGGTAAACCCCTTCATGCCTTCGGCTTTTCCATCAAATGAAAGACGGTCGCAGCGATGACCTGAACCTGGCCCCATCGCAGGTGCACGGACATCACATTCGCTGTGCATCTTCCCTTGCGACGGACCGCGAGCCGCCGGCCGGTCCGGAGATCGTGAAGGAGGAGTGGATGAAACCCGGTGCGACGGTGATCGATGTCGGTTTGAGCCGCGTTCCGACGAGCGAAGGCAAGACGACGCGCTTAATCCCCACGCCAAAGCGGCTAAGATCTTATGCGCCGCAGTACCCCGTCGAGTGCAGTCGAGAGCGCTTGCGTCCCGCCATACTGCACAAACGTCTCAAACACCTGTTCGTTCAGTCCACCCTTCGTGGAAAACTCGCGCCTGAGGTCACTCAAAGAAGTTTGTTCTGCGTGGATCGCGGCATGCGCGAGGCTTGAAAACAACGGGGCGAGATAGGCACGAGCCTTCTCCTGCGGCAAGCCGTTCTCGGCAAGCCATCCTGTTACGTGATCGAGCACGCCGAAGTAGGTGCCCATCAACGTGCTGGCCGCGGCNCAGCAGGTCGTATTCCTTCTTTGTCTCGCATTCGACCGCAGTGCCAAGAGCGTCGAAGATCTTGGCAACCCGCTCGTTGGGCGGAAAGATTGCCGTGACACCTTGGCGGTCGGCGACAAAGGGAAGCGGGATGGCTTGCGTCAGCTCGACATCCTTGCCGATCCAGCTGAGAAGCCTTTCGCGGTCAACGGCGGCGACAACGCTTACGACCACTTGGCCCTGCCGAAACTCAAGCGCGTTTATGACCTCTTCAGCGATCTGCGGGCGGATCGCGAGAAACACCACGTCTGCGGATCTGGCCACGTCCTGATTGTCGGCGGCGATTTTCACCGCAGTGAAGCTGTCTGCGAGCCGGCTCGCGATCTCCCGGCTGCGCGGTGAAACGATGATTTGTGAAACCGAGAGTTCGGAGACGACGATCCCTTTCACCATCGCTTCGGTGATCGTGCCGGTGCCGATGAACCCGATGCGCATCTCTATTCCGCCGCCTTGCGAGGCGCGAGCGAGACGTCCGTCGTGTAGTTCTCGCGCATGAAGTTGATGAAGTTGTCCTGGAATTGCCGCGTATGGGCGTGGGCAAGTTCATCCGCAAGATCGGCATTGCCGGCGCGAATCGCTTCCAGCATTTGATTGTGTTCGTCGGTGAGCAAGTAGCCTTCGTGGGTGCGTTCCAGATATTCGAAATGCAGGTGCAGCATGCGTTGCCCCTGATTGAGAAGCCTTTCGTAGAACGAGGCGAGATAGGCATTCTTGCCCGCTTTCGCGATCGCCATGTGGAACTGCTTGTTCGCCTCCGACATCTGCAGATGGTTCGCGCCCTTGACGGCCGTTTCGAACTCCTTCTGCCGCTTGGCAATCGCCTTCAGATCGGCGTCTGTCCGGAGCTGCGCAGCAAGGCGCGTGTTCATCCGCTGGGCGATGTCGAGGGCTTCGACGTACTTCGGAAACGTCGCCACCTCGATCGGCGCGACAATCGTGCTGCGATTGGAGAGCGTCACCACGAGTTCCTCGCCGGCCAAACGGATCAGCGCCTCGCGAACCGGAGAACGCGACATGTCGAAGCGTTCCGCCAGGCTGTTCTCGTCAAGCAGCTGTCCCGGAGTAAGCGTCAGCGCCAGAATCTCGGTTCTGAGCGTCTCATAGACGCTTTTCCAGCCTGTCCCCTTGGCCCGCTTGGTTTCCGCTTCTTCAGACACTTAGCACCCTTTCCGATCTTTCCCGACCATATGGCCAGAACGGGCAGTCGGAGACAATGTAAAATTTCCGCTTGACTTTGTCGACACAGAGACGACATTAATTCTCGTGTCGACACAGAGACGACACCAAAAACAAAAAAATCGGCATGACCGACGAGAGGAACCGCGCGGGTACCGCGCACTTCAAACAGAGGAAATGATGATGCTTTCGACGTTGCTTGCGCCCGCGCTGCGGGCATTGCCTGCGCTTGCCCTGATGACAGGTATCTCGATGACGTCCGCTCACGCCCAATCCGCTGAGGGCGGCTATTGGCAGGGTGTGCAAAAGGCAGGTGTCCTGCGCTGCGGTGCGGCGGTGGCTCCGCCCTATGTGATGCGCGATCCGGCAAGCGGAGAATATTCCGGCTTCTTCGCGGACCTTTGCCGCGAGTTCGCCGAAACCCTGAAGGTCAAGCCGGAGTTCGTGGACACGACCTGGGACAACATCGTCGCCGGTCTCCAGGCGGGCAAATGGGATGTCTCGCTCGCGCTCAACCGCACGGCCGCCCGCGCCATGGCTGTCCAGTTTTCGGTGCCGGCGATGGAGTATCAGATCTCGCTCGCCTACAACAAAGAAAATCCGAAGGTTCCTGCCGGAGCAACCTCCGTTGCCGATATCGACAAGGCTGACGTGACGCTGGCCGTCATGTCCGGCACCGCCCAGGACAAGGCGATCACCGCGGCCGTGAAAAACGCGACCATTCTCCGATTGCCCGGCAACGATGAAACGCGTCTCGCAGTCGTCTCAAGGCGCGCCGACATCCTCGTCGACGCCTCGGACACAAACCAGCTCTTCACTCAATCCAACCCTGACTGGGCTGTTGCCCTCAATCCGAAGCCGGCACTTGCCAAGCAGGGCGTAGCCTTCGGTCTGCCGCATCAGCTTTCGGCTGCCGATGTGGAGGTCGTCAACATCTTCCTCGAGGAGAAGGTCGCGACCGGTCACGTCGAAGGGCTGATCCGCAAGGCCGTCGACGACGTCCTGAAGTCGACGAAGTGATGTTCGAAGCCGAGGCGTGAATGCCTCGGCTCTCACTAGAAACGCCGGATTGCGAGGATGCCATGACTGCCACAGTCGCTCCGCTCGTCAACGTCAAGTCACTGCACAAGAGCTACGGCCCGCACATCCAGGTGCTGAAAGGCCTCGACATCGAAATGAAACCCGGCGAGCGCGTCGTCGTCATCGGCCCGAGTGGCGGTGGAAAGTCTACGCTGCTGCGCGTCATGATGGGCCTGGAAAAGATCGACAGCGGTTCGATCACCTTCGGCGGCAAGCCTTATATTTCCTCAAAAGGAGCGGACGCGAAAACGACAATCGACGCCGAGGTACGGCGGTCGATCGGCATGGTGTTTCAGCACTACACGCTCTTTCCCCACCTGAGCGTCATCCAGAACCTGATCCTGGCGCCCTGCAAGGTGAGAGGCGAGAAGAAGGCGAGCGCCCTGCAACGGGCTGAGGCGCTGCTCGAACGCTTCGGTCTTGGTGCGAAGGCCAATGCCTATCCCGCGCAACTCTCAGGCGGGCAGAAGCAGCGCGTCGCCATTGCGCGCGCCTTGATGCTCGACCCCAAGCTCATGCTTTTCGACGAGGTCACTTCGGCGCTCGATCCGGAACTGGTCGCGGAAGTCGAGCAGGTTATCCTCCAGCTTGCGGCCCAGAGCATGCCGATGATGATCGTGACCCATGATATGTGGTTTGCGAAGAACATCGCCTCGCGTGTCATCTTTTGCGCTGGTGGCGTGGTGGTCGAGGACGGGCCGCCCGAACAGGTGCTCGGTGCGCCCCGGGAGGAAAGAACCCGGGAATTCATCGACCGCGTTTTCCATATCGATCAGTAGGAGGTCGCCCGTGAACTACACGTTCGATTTCCAGTCGGTCTCGCTCGCTCCTCTCTTCGATGGCTTGCTTGTCACGGTGCAATTGACCGTTGCCGCCAACTTCATCGGCATCGTCCTCGGTTTCCCGCTGGCCCTGCTGCTGATGAGCCGCCTCGCGCCGGTCCGACTTCCGGCGATGCTCTTCGTCGAGTTCTTTCGGTGCACGCCGGCGATCGTCCAGATCGTCTGGTTCTTCTACTGCGTGCCGATGCTTTTCAACGTCTTCCTCGGGTCGATGACGATGGGCGTCATGGCGCTCGGCCTCAACCTGATGGCGTTCAACGCCGAAGCCTACCGCGCGGCGATCCAGGCGGTGCCACGCGAGCAACTCGATGCCGGCATCGCGCTTGGACTCAACCCGCTGCAGCGCATTCTCTACATCGTGCTGCCTGATGCCTTGCGCGCATCGGTACCGGTCCTTCTGACCAACGGTATCGTCATCTTCCAGCAAAGTGCGCTGGTTGCGATCGTTGCGGTTCAGGACCTGATGTACCAGGCAAAGACGCTTTCGACCGAGACCTATCGGCCGATCGAAACCTTCACCATCGCGGCGCTCATCTATTTCGCGGTTTCCTTTCCGGTCACCCAGATTGTCGGCCATCTCGAACGCCGGCGTCAGGCGATCACGAGCTAGGAGGAAGACATGTCCCTCGATTTCTCCGTTCTCGACCGTTTCCAGGCTGCCCTGGCGCTCGGTCTCTGGACCACCATCAAGCTCACGCTCATCTGCGTCGTGCTCGGCTGTTCCCTCGGCTTTCTCGTCGGTCTGGCGCGCGCCTCCTCGAACGTTCTGCTGCGGGCGGTTTCGAGCGTCTACGTCGAGTTCTTCCGCGGCACGCCGGTGCTGATCCAGCTCTTCTGGATCTTCTTCTGCCTGCCGCTGATCCTCGGTGTCGAGCTTTCCAATCTCGCCTCCGGCGTCATTGCCCTGACCCTCTACATGGGCGCGATCACCAGCGAGACGTTTCGCGCCTCGCTCAAATCCGTCGGGCGTGAGCAGTTCGATGCGTGCGTTGCATTGGGCCTTCCGAAGCGCGTGCAGATCACAAGCGTCGTGCTGCCACAGGCAGTGCTGCGCGCGGTGCCGACGCTTCTGTCGAATTGCGTCAGCCTCTTCAAGGAGAGCGCATTGGTTTCGGCCGTCGGCATGGCCGACCTGATGTTCGTCGGCCAGAACATTTCCAACAACACGGCCCGCCCCGTCGAAGTGCTGACGATCGTCGCACTCATCTACTTCGCCATCGCCTTCCCGCTGACGCGCGCCGTCACGCTCGTCGAAGGCCGCATCCTCAAGAAACTTGCCATCTGATCATCCAAGGACAGGAGACCATCCCATGAAACTCTCTGGCGTCATGCCCGCCCTCGTCACGCCGTTCGATGCGAATGGCAAGGTCGACTTCAAGGCCTTCGAGAAGCATCTCACAGGATTGCGCGCCGCCGGCGTCACCGGCTGGGTGCCGATGGGCTCGACGGGGGAATACTCGGCGCTCTCGAACGCCGAGCGAGACGATGTGCTGAAATTCGTCAAGGACTTCGCCAGGGAAGGCGAGGCCCTGATCGCGGGCACCAACGGGCCGGCGACCCGCGAGGTCATCGAAAACACGCTCCGAGCCAAGGACATCGGCTACGACACCGTTCTGCTCGCGACCCCGTTCTACACGCGCCCCACCCAGGAAGAGCTGCTCGCCCATTTCCAGCGCGTGCTGCGGGAAACCGACATCAACCTTGTCCTTTACAGCTACCCTTACAAGGACGGCGTGGAGATCGGTTTCGACATTCTCGACGCCCTTGCTGACGACCCGCGGGTTCTCGGCATCAAGGAAAGTTCCGGATCGCTTCAGCGTGCAATCGAGATCTATGCGCGCTACAAGGGGCGCATCGACCTTATCTCGGGCTCCGACGACATCGCCCTCGATTTCATGTTCTGGGGCGCCGACTGCTGGATCTGCGGCCCGGCCAACTGCATGGCGAAGGCCTGCGTCGATCTCGATCGTACCTTCCGCTCCGGCGATCTCGCCAGGGCGCGCGAGCAGATGGCCGTGCTCTATCGTGCGATGAATATCCTCGAAAGCGGCAAGTTCGTGCAGAAGATCAAGTACGGCTGTGAGCTTCAGGGCGCGCCTGTCGGGCAATGCCGCGCGCCGCTCGGCGAATTGACCGAGCAGGAAAAGGCGGATTTTCGCGCGGCGATCGCGCCGATCCTCAACTGACGGAGGCGGGCCGGAAGCAGCGTGCTTCCGGGTCTTCGAGTTTCGAGGAGAGCTCCCTTGTCATCCATCGCTGTCGTTGGCGCCGGCATCATCGGCACATCCATCGCCTACCAGCTCCAGCGCCGCGGCTTCTCCGTGACGTTGATCGATCGCGCTGCCCCAGGCATGGGAGCTTCCTTCGGCAATATGGCAAGCATCGCTGTGACCGAGTTCATGCCGGCTTCGCGGCCCGGTGTCTGGGCTCAGATGCCGAAATGGCTGCTCGATCCGGAAGGGCCTGTGCGCATTCGGCCAGGCTATGTACCGAAGCTCGTCCCGTGGTTCCTGCGCTTCCTCGCCGCCAGCCGCCCTTCGAAGCTGCGCGAACTGGAGGCAGCGGGTGCTGCCCTCTGCCGCCGGGTTCATGAAGACCTTGACGCACTGCTGAGCGAGACGGGTCTCACTTCGCTCTTGAGCGCCGAAGGTTGCCTCAGTCTCTATGCCGATGAGGCCGAGTTTCACGCGGACCGCGACCATATCGAAATCCTCGAGCGCTTTGGCTTCCGTCATGAAATCCTCGGCGGCAATGCCATCCGCGATCTCGAACCGGCCCTGACAACGAAAATTGCCAAGGCGGTGCTGTTTCCCGACAACCGTTCCATCGCCGATCCTTATCGGCTGGTGACGGCTCTGGCGGATCGGTTCCAGGCGCTCGGCGGTGCCGTTGAGACCGGCGAGGTCGTCGGCTTCGAGGAGGGCGAGGTCGGGATTTCCGCACTCAGCTTTGCAGACGGCCGCAGGCTGTCGGCCGATCGCTTCGTGTTGGCCGCAGGTGCCTTCACCGGTCGGCTGTCACGCCTGATTGCTGAGCCGATTCCGCTCGAAACCGAACGCGGCTACCACACTCAGATCATGGCACCGGGCATCTCCATGCGCCATTCGATCATCTGGCCGGCACGCGCCTTCATGGTCACACCGACGGCGGGCGGTATCCGCGTCGGCGGCACGGTGGAGATGGCCGGCCTCGACGCGCCGCCGGACTATCGTCGCGCCAAAGTGCTGGTGAAACGGGCGAAGGAAGCCTTGCCCGACCTCAAGGCCGAACAGGTGAGCGAGTGGATGGGGCACCGTCCCGCCTTGCCGGATACTGTGCCGGTCATCGGTCCCTCTGCCACACGCAGGAACGTCTTCTACGCCACCGGTCACGGCCATCTCGGGCTCACCTATGCGGCCACCACCGCACGGTTGATCGCCGATCTTATGACGGGCGTGAACGCGCCCCTCGATCTCAAACCCTATCGCGTTGATCGCTTCTAAGAGCGGCGCCAGGCAAGCAGGGAGAATACCATGCGAAGCGAACTTTATATCGATGGCAAATGGAGGCCATCATCTGACGGCGGGACCTTCGACGTCGTCAACCCGGCGACGGAAGAGGTGATCCATCAGGTTGCAGCCGCAACGGCTGTCGATGTCGACGTCGCGGTCAAGGCGGCACGTCGCGCCTTCGACAAGGACGGCTGGCCGAAATTGTCCGGAGCGCAGAGAGCCAAGTACCTGCGCGCCATCGCCGATGGTATTCGCGCCCGGCAGCCGGAAATCGCGCGCCTGGAAGTCATCGACAACGGCAAGCCGTTTCCGGAGGCCGACTGGGATGTGGCCGACGCGGCCGGCTGCTTCGACTTTTATGCCGGCCTTGCAGAACAGCTCGACAACAATCCGGAGGAGCCGATACCGCTCCCCGACGCGCGCTTCACCTCCAAAGCCGTCAAGGAGCCGATCGGTGTCGCCGGCGCGATCATCCCCTGGAACTATCCGTTGCTGATGGCAGCCTGGAAGGTGGCGCCGGCACTCGCCGCCGGCTGCACGGTGGTATTGAAGCCAGCCGAGGTGACGTCGCTCACGGCGCTGGAGCTTGCGGCGATTGCCGACGACGTCGGCCTTCCCGCCGGCGTCCTCAACATCGTCACCGGGGCTGGCTCGGTCGCTGGACAGGCGATCATCGACCACAGGCAGGTCGACAAGCTGGCCTTCACCGGTTCCGGTCCGGTCGGCTCGAAAATCATGGCGGCCGCCGCCCGCGACATCAAGCGCATCAGCCTCGAACTTGGCGGCAAGTCGCCCTTCGTCGTCTTCGATGACGCCGATGTCGAGGAGGCCGTTGAATGGATCATGTTCGGCATCTTCTGGAACCAAGGCCAGGTCTGCTCGGCGACGTCCCGCGTCCTGGTGCAGGACGGGATTTATGACCGGCTGCTCGCCCGCCTCGTTGAGGAAACGAAGAAGATCAGGATCGGCAACGGCCTCGAAGACGGCGTGCTTCTCGGACCCCTGGTCTCCAAACGTCAGCATCAACAGGTCGTTGCGGCGATCGAGGCGGCGAAGGCGGCCGGTGCAACCATCGCCTGCGGCGGGAGACGGCCTGAGAGTCTCGAAACGGGCTACTACCTCGAGCCGACGGTGCTGACCGATGTTCCCCTGGAGAGCGACGCCTGGCGCGAGGAGATCTTTGGCCCGGTCGTCTGCACCAGGCCGTTCGCTACCGAAGAAGAGGCGATCGAGCTTGCCAACGATTCCCGCTTCGGTCTGGCGGCCGCCGTCATGTCGCGGGACGACCGTCGTGCGGAGCGCGTGGCTGCCGCCTTCCGCGCCGGCATCGTCTGGATCAACTGCTCCCAGCCGACATTCACCGAGGCGCCCTGGGGCGGCTACAAGGAATCGGGCATCGGCCGCGAGCTCGGCCGCTGGGGTCTCGAGAACTACCTGGAGACCAAGCAGATCACCCGCTTTGCCACCGGTGCAAAATGGGGCTGGTACATCAAATGAGTGGCCACGTTTCCATGAGTTGGGATCGCTCGCTCGATCTCCTGCAGGTTCATTGCCAGGGCGAGATCGGCAAGGTGATCCTCGGCGGCGCGCCGGAGATCCCCGGCGCGACCATGCTCGACAAGATGAACCACATCAACACGGTCGATGACAGCCTGCGCCGCTTTGTCACCTTCGAGCCCCGGGCCAGCGTCGCGATGTCGGTCAATCTGCTCGTCGCACCGACGCGGCCTGACGCCGATGCCGGTTTCATCGTGCTGCAGGCGGATCGTGCCCATCCGATGTCCGGAAGCAATTGCATCTGCGTCGTGACGGCGCTTCTCGAAAGCGGCCGCGTCGAAATGCGGGAGCCGGAAACGATCGTCCGCCTGGATACGCCCGCCGGCCTGATCTTTGCGCGTGCGACCTGCAGCGAGGGGCGCTGCCTGTCTGTCAGTCTCGACAATGTGCCGAGTTTTGCAGAAGTGCTCGACCTCAAAATCGAGACGCCGCGCTGGGGACGCATCAAGGTCGATATCGCCTTCGGCGGCGTCTATTACGCCATCGTCGACGTCGACCAGGTGGGAAGCGAAATTGAACCAGCCAACGCCCGTTATCTGGCCGAAGCAGGGATCGAACTGAAGTCGGTGCTTTCTGAGCAGGTGGTGGTGAAGCATCCCGTGCTGCTGGGTATCGACGAAATCGCCTATGTCATGTTTCGTGGGACCGAGCCAGACGGCGCCATACGCACCTGCACGACGCTGAAACCCGGCCGTGTCGACCGATCTCCCTGCGGAACCGGCAGCTCGGCAAACCTCGCCACGCTTTATACCCGCGGAAAGCTCTCGGTGGGGGATCGGCGAACGGCGCGCTCGATCATCGGCGGCGAGTTCACCGCGGAGGTGATTGGCATCACCGAGGTCGGCGGGCGCACCGCGGTGCTGCCGCGCATCACCGGGCGTGGCTGGATCTATGGACGCGAACAACTTCGCGTATCCGACGAGGACCCCTTCAGGAGCGGCTTTGCGCTCTCCGACAGCTGGGGCCCGCAGGTCGACATGTTGAGCTGAAGGAGGAGAGGTCATGCCAACAGAAAGTCTCGCAGGCCAGACTGTCCTCGTCACCGGGGCTTCCGGCGGTATCGGCGCCGCCATCGTGAGGCGCTTGGCGGAGGAGGGCGCGCGCCCGATCATTCACTATGGCCGCGACCGGGCGGCTGCGGAAGCAGTCCTCGCCAGCCTTCCGGGCGAGGGGATAATCCTCCAGGCCGATCTCTCCGCGGCCGACGGTGCCTTCAGCCTTTGGCGGGAGGCGGAAGCCGCCGCAGGACGCATCCATGCGCTCGTCAACAATGCCGGCATCCGCACGGAAGTTTCGATCGATGCCGAGCCGAGTGCCTGGAGAGAGGCCTGGCAGAAGGAGTTCCAGGTGAACTTCTTTGCCGCAGCCGATCTCTGCAAGGAGGCGCTGAAGCATTTCAAGGCGCAGGGCGGTGGCCGCATCATCAACATGGCGAGCCGTGCCGGGCAGCGCGGCTATGCGGCCGACGCCATGCCCTATGGCGCCACGAAGGCGGCGTTGGTCAATCTCACGAAATCGATCGCCCGCAGCTTCGGCGCCGATGGTGTCGTGGCCTTGGCGATCGCACCGGGCTGGGTGCAGACTGACATGGCTGAGGAATTCATTGCGAAGTTCGGCAAGCATGCCGCGGTCGCTGACATTCCGATTGGTGAAATGGCCGAGCCCTCGGAGGTCGCCGAACTCGTCGCCTTCGCGCTGCGGCCCTCGCAGCGTTCGCTGAATGGCGCGACGCTCGATGTAAACGGCGGCAGCTACATTCGATAGTTGGTTACTCGATAAGAGGGGAGAGAGACGATGAAGAGGTTCGAAGACAAGGTGGCGATCGTGACTGGCGGTGGTGGCGGTATCGGTTCCGCCATATCGCGACGGCTGGCGGACGAGGGTGCACTGGTCGTCGTCTCGGACGTCAACGGCCAAGCGGCCGAAGCCGTCGCAGCCGAGATCGTCTCAGCCGGTGGTTCCGCCGTCGCAATTGCCGCCGACATTTCCCGGAAGGAGCCCTGTTTCGCTCTGATCGAAGAAGCACTCGCGTTGAGGAAGCGTATCGACGTTTTGGTCAATAATGCCGGCATCAATCGTCGGGGCAATCTCCTGTCGCTGACCGACGACGATTGGAGCCTGAGCTTTGCGGTCAACCTCGATTCGATGTTCCACCTGTGCCGGGCCGCTCTCCCGCACATGATCGAGGCTGGCGGCGGTGCAATCGTCAACACCGCCTCGCAGTGGGGCCTTTACCCGGCGCCGAACCACATTGCCTACAACACCACGAAAGCGGCGGTTGCGGCGTTCACGCAGAACCTCGCCCGAGACTATGCGCCCCATCAGATTCGCGTGAATGCCGTGTGTCCCGGAGAAATCCATACGCCAATGTTGGAGGCGGGAGTGAAGCGATCTGGCCGAACGATCGCCGATCTCGACCAGCTCGTTCCGCTTGGCCGCGTCGGAAAGCCGGAAGAAGTTGCGGCGCTCGTCGCTTTTCTCGCGTCGAAGGAAGCCGCGTTCATCTGTGGCTCTCTTGTTGAAATAACAGGCGCACAGGCGGTCGGTTGATGTGGGATGTACCATCTGCGTTTTTTGAAGATCGCATAATGTATCGACTGGAAACGTATTGATTGGAATGGTCCGGGGCCCATCAGCCGCGTTTGGCGGCAGAGAGCGCGAAGGAAAAGCGCGCCAGGTTTGCCAGCCAGACGCGCTTCAATTCGACCAGTTTTTGCCGAGGCTCCGAGGCGGGGAGTGCTCCCACCTGTGCGCTACTTGAGTCCGAGTGCGGTGTTTTAACCCGACGCCTTCAAGACTTTCAGTTCTGCGGGCTCTGCCATCAGCGACTCGACGTCTGTCGACCACTGCTTCACGTGAGGCATCTCTTTATGCGCCTCGAGCGCCGCCTCGGTCTCGAAGATCTCGTAGAATACAAACAAGCTGGGGTCTTCGAGGCCCTGATGGAACTGGCAAAGGAGATTTCCAGCTTCCTGCCTTACTTTTGGAACCAAGGCCTCGGTCGCTCGGATCAGGTCGGCTTCCTTGCCAGCGCGTGCGCGCACGAGGACGACTGCCGTGACGGCACCCTTGGGCAGCTCAACATTTTGGGCGGCGGATGCTCCGACCGGTGCAGCAAACGCCGCAGCAGCCGCAACGCCCAGCGTTGTCACGACAGTGCGTCTATGCAGATCGGTGTTGGTGACTTCATTCTTGTCTTTGGACATGTTCATTGCCTCTTGGTTGGGGGTCGTAGAGTTTTCCGAAATCGAACCGAGGGCGCGCCGGGCGAGCTGGACAACAGTCTGCCCACGGTCGCCGAACAAACTCGACGCCCTCGTTGCCTGTTTGGAGGTATGAGTGCTACGCCGATCGCTCAGCGGACCGATGGGCGTCGCGGATCTCCGATCCTAAGTTCGAACCCTGGTTTCGCTGGCTCTTACGTGGGCGCAGCGCCATTCCTAATGTTTGTGAACGGTCACGCCCTCAGGAATGGTGAACGTATGTTCCACCACCTGCCCTTCGAACACGTTGTGGTTGGCGTCCACCAACTGTATCTTCACCTTGTGCTTTCCCGGCGGGAAATTGGCGATGTCGACCGTGTTGTTGTCGCTTGCATCGGCCCACCACCAAGGCAAATCATCGACGATGATATGGAGGTGTCCCACCCGCGGAGATGTGTTTGTCGCGCCCTTGCCGAACACCTGCACAATGCGCAGGTTTTCGACCCGGTATTGGGCCCAGTAGACACCGATTGCCAGCCCCTCGGCGAGCGGCGGGTCCACGATCAGCTTCGGAGGGGGCTCGTTCTCGATCCCGACATAAGGAGATGGTCCCCGGATGTCTTTCGCGGTCTGGGCGAAAGAGCCGGTAGCCGGCAAGGTGATAGCGGCAAACGCCACCAAGGCTTTGGTGAGAGTGTTCATGCTTGGCTCCATTGGGTCACAGGGCCGTTGTTTCATGGCCCTCTTCTCGCCGGATCCGAAGATCGGGCGACACGATCGAGACCGATTAGCCGCTTTTCGGGGACCTCGTTTGGTGGCGCCCTGCTTCGCTCCGGTCTGACGATTTGCAGTCAAGTCGACTGCGAGCGGGAGACTGAGGCATGCTGGTATCTGCAACGTGTCCTCGTACGGCATGAAGTGTATCGCACTGTACGAGCTGGCGAAAGCAACCGCTGCTTGATCGATCAAGCGTCAATTCGATGTAACATGCTGAAAGTAAACACAAATAATTGAGTTCGCTTCAGAAGTGCAAGCTCGTTTCCATGGCCGAACTCCTTTGCCGGCTACGGATAGGGCGGGCAGCCAGCGCTGTCGAAAAAGGCGCAAGTTTCGAATGCCCGTTGGATGTTGAGCGGGTGCGACACCCTGCACTAAAGAAATGGGCTCGAATGCGGGTCCGGTGTTTGGCACATCGAAACATTGGCCACCAAAAGCACGAGGAGGAGTCGCCCGCTTACGATGTGCTTGTTGAGTCGAGTTCGGCCGATTTGTCGGCAGTGGACGTCTCATCGGCCACTCCGAGAATAGCGAAATTTCGGTCCGCTATTCTTTTTGCTGTAGACGGCCCTCCGCCTGGGCCCATCTCAAGGCGAACGTCACGAAAACTGATTATACGCCCGGTAGACGAGATCGGGCCCACAGGTCCAAGCAAACTACCGGTCTCGTGTTCAACCATTCGGATCGGCGGCCCCTTTTCGCCAACAGCCCATTTGTCGCCCCACTGTTGCAACGAAACCAACACAGGAAAAAGCTCCTCGCCCTTGGCGGTGAGGCGATAGCCCTCCCGTCGCCCATGTTCTTCCAGAGAAACTCTTTCGACGACACCGATCGCGATGAGCCGCTTCAGGCGGGTCGTCAGAATATTCCGGGCGATGCCGAGTCGCTCCTGAAACTGATCGAAACGCGTGGTTCCCAGGAAGCACTCCCGGATAATGAGCAGGCTCCACCACTCGCCTATTTCATCGAGGGCGCGGGCAATCGAGCAGTTCATTTCACTGAAGGTTTTGCGTTGCATACAGGCAATATAGCCACAACAGTTGCGTCATGCAACTTTTGTTGATAAGTTTTAATATGAAACTTTTGCGCGGCGACTGACGCCGCGGATTAAAAGGACCACCGCAATGGATCGTCGTTTGCTCGTGCTTGCCGTCGGCATGTTCGCCATTGGTACGGACAGTTTCGTAATCGCTGGAATTCTTCCTGAGGTGTCGCAATCCCTCGGCGTCTCAATCGCGGTCGCTGGCCAAATGGTCACCGTCTATGCGTTGAGCTTCGCCGTGCTCTCGCCGGTTATTGCGGCCGCCGCGGCTCATTGGCCCCGGAAGCGACTTCTGCTCGCCGGCTTGGCAGTGTTCGTCGTCGGTAATCTTGTCACAGCCATTGCACCAACCATCGAATGGGTGTTGGCGAGCCGTTTCGTGGCGGGGCTCGGCGCAGCGATGTTTAGCCCAACGGCGACGGCGACAGGTGCCTCACTTGTACCGCCGGAAAAACGCGCGCGTGCGCTAGCAATCGTGGTCGCCGGGTTGTCCGGTGCGACCGCCCTGGGATCGCCGCTGGGAACATTTATTGGCGGGCTGGGTGATTGGCGCGCCACGATGTGGTTTGTCACTATCGTTGGCGCCGTCGCTACTGTTGGCGTCTACGGGCTGTTGCCAGCTGTCCCTCCTTTGCCGGCGGTTTCGTTGCGCGCTCGCCTTGTTCCACTCAAAGACATTCGCGTAGCGCTCACCCTTTTGACCACGCTGGTGGCGTATTCGGGGTTCTTTGCGGTGTACACCTATCTCGGAGTGACCTTCGATCGCGCCACCGGCGGTAAGCCCGAGGTGTTGGCCGCACTTCTGCTGCTTTGGGGCATCGCAGCTACAGTTGGCAACCTGGCAGCCGGATATTTTACCGATCGGTTCGGTAATCGAATGATTGTCAATGGTTCACTCGCGATCGCCGTGGTGAACTTTGCATTGATGCCGTGGAGCAGTGCGCACCTCTGGAGCTCTGCCTTGGCTTTGGCTGTCTGGGGCATATGCGGTTGGGGCTTGTTGGTTCCCCAACAGCACCGCTTGATCAGTTTGTCGCCCGCATCGGCCTCGCTCTTACTGGGTCTGAATTCGGCTGCCCTTTATGTCGGAGTATCGGCTGCTGGTCTCATTGGAGCGGCCGGCATCACGGTGCTTGAACGCCATCAACTCGGCTTGATAGGCGGTCTGTTCGTCGGTGTGGCCCTTGTCATAGCCCAGGTGGCGCATTGGCAGATCCGAAAGGGTTCTGAGATAGCTCCCGGTCTGGCGACGTCGTGAACTAGGCGCGCCACCGGCTCGCGCACGATCGAGGCGTGTGTGAGTGATGCGTCGCGAGCTGATATGTCTGGGTGAATCCATCAGGCACCCCCGATGGTCTAAGCGTGAGTGAAGTAAGCTTAGCTCGGCCGTCGGATTTGCCTCGGCGGGGTCGAGGGTTCGATTTGGTTCAAGGCGAGGGATAGGAGACACCCGGAATGAGCGGCATGTTGCCGGCTTCCAGTCGTCTCAGTCGGATGGAGAGTTCGCGTTACTGCCTTTGATCTGAACGCCCGGGAAACGGGAAGAACGGATTCTTGGCCGGTATGAATCCGAGCGTCTCAATTGGGGCCGAGAGCAGACCGGAAGCTTCGGGCAGCGAACCTTCAAGAGCCGACATTCGGGTTGGCGTGGGCACCGTCGCAAGTTGACCCCAGCGAACCGTCTCAGACGGCCCGCTTCAGCTCAAATGCAGCCTCCGATCCACGCCGTCCCCAAGCCTGAACCTCGGCTGGGTCACGCACGGGGATCGGTCGGTGTTCAGCAGATCGGTGAAGCTCAGTCCACCCGCTTCACCGGCGGCGGCCCCCAGGTGCCGTTCGTTGCCTCGGCCATGGGCCAGTAGAGACGCAGATTCATGGTGAAGGAGCCGTTCTTCGGAGCCGGTAGCCAATTGGTTTCCTTGTCCTTGCCTGGCGATTCCCGCTGGATGTAGAGGTCGAGCGAGCCGTCGGCATTGAAGGCCAGCGCGTCGCGGTCGCCGATCGCATAGCGGTCGATCGGATTGGCGGTGAAGAGCTGCCGCTCGTCATACATCGTCAGCGACCAGAAGCCGCGCACCGGCGGGATTTGATCTTTCTCGAAATGCATCACGTAACGCTTGTCGCTCTCGAACGGCTGGCCGTCCGCATCCTGGAAGGCCGTGGGGTAGATCGCATCGTCGGGCACATTCGCGCCGAGCCCCCCATAGGCCACGCCTGCCCGGTGCAGATAGTCCGCCCCATAGGTGCCGATGGCGGTGAGGTTGGTGCGCCAGCCATTCTGCGAGACACCTGCGTTCTGCCATGCTGCCCTGATCGACGGCTGTGCCGCCGCAGGAGCAGCATTCAGCGCATCCTGGATTTCCTTGGACTTGTCTGCGAGCGAGAAGCTTTCGCCCGGCACTATGCCAATCCGCTTCATCCGGTCGAGGATCGGATAGTCGTTGGCATGCGGCGGATGCTGCTTCAGCAGTTCCGCAAACAGCGTGAAGAAGGTAGCGCCGTCCATATTGTCCACTTGCTCGGGCGGCGAGCTCATATCCTGCTTTGGATCGACCCCGCTTTTCGGCGGCGTGTGGGGTTTGCCGTAGGCGCTCAACGGCACGGCCTTCATTTCGTTCTGGAATTGGTGCACGGCCTCGTAGTCGGCCTTGCCGTTGGTCTGCACGCGCCCGCCGATCCAGCCGCCGGCCGTCGGACTGTCATAGCGGGTCACGCCTGGTGGCAGCTCACCCGTCCAGCCCGGGCCTACAATGGCGAAGGTCTGCGGCCCGCTGCTCGTGGTGCGCGAGCCGGGAACGGCGAATACGTCCGACCATTTGTCGAGCATGGGCAGCAGGTAGTAGCGCTTGCCGGAATCCGGCACGGTGACGATGAGCGGTTCCTTCGACACGTCGTAGACCAGCGAGGAATAGAGAGTGTCGGCATTCGGCCGCACGACGATCGTAAAGGAGGGATCGGGGAAGGCCCGCGCGTGCCCGAACTGGTTGACAGGCGCGTCGGTGTTACCGGGTGGCTCGGCGACATTCGTCGAGACGCGGCCGCTCACCTCCATGAGGACGAGCGGGTAGGCATAGATATACGCTTCTCGCGCGATCTCCCGGGCTTCGTCCGGCGAAACCGCCTGCTGCGCAAAGGCGGCCGGCGCTCCGAGCGTCATCAACGCGCATGCGGCGATAAGTGTTTTCCTCAATTGTACCTCCTGTGGGGAAACTCGACTCTTCGCTAAGAAAGTGGCGTCTCAATTCACGCGCTTGAAGGGCGGTGGGGTCCAGCTTCCGTCGAGAACCTCCTGCCGCGGAGAATAGATGCGCATCGTCGGCTGGAACTCGTCCTTCGGTGCCGGCAGCCAGTTCGCTTCCTTGTCCGCTCCGGGCGAGTCCGCCTGGAGATAGATGTCGAGCGATCCGTCGGCGTTGTAGGTGAGATTGTCGCGGTCGCCGATGGCAAAGCGGTTGATCGGGTTCGGGACCTGGAATCCTTCCTTGTCGTACATCGTGATGGACCAGAAGGCGTTGGCCGGCGGCGTCTGCCCCTTGTCGAAATGAAGCACGTATTTGTTAGCGCCGCTGAGCGGCTTGCCTTCGCCGTCGATAAATGCCGTAGGATAGACAGCGTCCTCGGCAAGGTTGGCCCCGAGACCACCCAGAGCGATCAGCGTGCGCCATTGATAGGCGGTTCCGTAAGCGCCCATATGCTCCCTGCCGATGTTCCAGCCGTTTTCGGCCGGGGTCATGGTGAGCATCCTTACCGGCAATGCGGCGAGCGTTTCCTTTGCCGCCTTATTGACGATGTCCCTGGTCTGAGGGGCGAGCTTGGCGGCGTCGAAGGGCTTGCCCGGCTCCACCCCGAGCTGGCGGAGGCGCAGCAGGATCGGATAGTCGTTCGGGTGCGGCGGGTACTTGACCATGAGATCAGCGAGTCGCGTCAGCATTGCGACGCCGTCGAGGCTGTTCACCTGGACCAGCGGCGGCGTGGTGTTGTCGACGGACGCATCGACGGGCATGTTCTTGGGCGGCGCGTAGTCTTTGCCCCACTGCGAAAGCGGCGTCAGCCTGTAGCCGTCCTGCACCTTGTGGACGGCGTCGTAGTCCGCCGGACCATTGGTCTGCGTGCGACCGATTATCCAGATCGCCGAGGTCGGCGCGGTGATCTTCACAACGCCGTCTGGCAGTGTTCCCGTCCATCCCGGAGCGACAATCGCATATGTGCCGGCTTCATTGCCGGTCGTGCGGGTACCGACGACGGCAAAGACGTCGGTCCACATATCGAGCATCGGAAGCAGATAGTAGCGGCCTTCGGTATCCGGCACCGAGAGGATGACCGGTTCGCGGGAGAGGTCGAGCCAAGCGAACGAATAGAGCGTGTCGAAATTGAACCGCACCACATCCTTCTCATCAGCCTTCGGATAGGCCCGCGCATGCGCGAACTGATTGACCGGTGCCCGCATGTTGACTGTGGCGTCATCCGGCACGTTGGTCGCCTGGCGCATGGTCACGTCCATGCTGACGATCGGGTAGGCGTAGAGATAGGTTTCTCTTGCGATTGCGTAGGTTTCCTCGGGCGTCAGCGCGACCTCGGCGGTTTGCGCCCCGGCAATTCCTTGCAGGCCAACGCAGAGCCCGAAAACGAGCAGTGCCTTCTGGCAGGTTTTTGTGATGGTAGGCCGCATCATTGTCTTCCCTTTTTCACTGACCCTGAGGCCCTGAGGCAAGGTCGCGCGCACCAACTGGGTTTTTGCCCGGGGTACGCTTTCCACGGCCTGGCCGAAGTGGTGTGGCAGGGCGCAAAACGAGTGATTGCCGTTGCTGCTAGCGTAGGACAATGAAAAGTTGTATTTGTCCCGAATCGGACAAAAGATGAGCTTTTTTTGGCACGTATCACGAGGATGAACGCCAATCGGATCATGAGCGAGCGCGGCTGGCTGCCGCTGTTGCCGGAGGCGTTCCGGGCCGAGGTCTTGCGGCGTTCCGTACTGCAGCATTTCGCTCCCGGCCAGCCCGTATTCCATCTCGGCGATCCGCCCGGCGGCATCTACGGGCTTGTCGCAGGCACTGTCAGCGTCAGCCTTGCGCCATCAGGCGCTTCTCCTCGCCTTATCCTCCTCGGGGTTCCTGGTCATTGGACCGGTGAAGCCTGCTTCCTCACCCGAAAACCGCGGCGCGGCGAGCTTCGGGCCGTCACAGAAACGACGCTGATGCATCTTCCCCTAGATGCGATCGACCAGATGGCCGCGCGCGACCCGCAAGTGGTGCATCACGTGGCGCTCATCCTGATGATGAGCGTCGAGTTCCTGTTTCGCGTGATCCATGATCTGCAGAAGCCCGAGGCGGACCGGCGGATCGCCTCTGTGCTTCAGCGTATGACGTGGATCGGCGAAGAAACCCCGATTCCGCTGACCCAGAGCGAGTTGGGCGTTATGGCCAATGCGTCACGCAAGCAGGTGAATGCCGCCCTCAAGCGCTTCTCGAAGGCTGGATGGGTGACGAACGCCTATCGCTCCATCATGATTGCCGACCCCGGAGCGCTACGTCGCTTCGCCGAGGGAGACGAAGCGGATTAGTGACGTGCCGGCGAGGCCCACTGGCGATGAGATGCGTCGGGGCAGATGATGTCCCGCAGCGGATGGACTTGTTCGTCCGACGGCCTGCTCTTCTCCTACTCGTGAACAGGTATTTCCGGGTCAAAAGGTCAACGACCTGGTGCGCTGAGCTCCGCTTCTGGCGCGACCACGACCTCCAGAATGGTCCCCGCGACGCGTGCAGCCTCACTATGAGCGGGGCTGCACGCGCTCATATCTCAGTGTGCTCCGCGCGTTCCAGTGCATCCTCAATGTCCACGCCAAGATACTTCACGCCGGCCTCGCGGGATATATTCGAGCCGGGTGAGGATCAGTCTCCCGAGTAACCTTATGATGCATGGTCCACGTCGGATTGGCCTAGCTCATCTAGCCTACGGAATGCTTGGATAAACAGTCGAGCCCGTTTCGATGGCTAATCGATCAGTTTCAGCAGTTTCGCATAGCGTGGATGGCTTCGGATGGGATCAAAATCCGAATCGTTCTTGAACCAGGATTTCATATGAGGCCCAACCTTTTGCAGGTAGGGTTCCAGCAGGTCGATTGCGTGATCGGGCTCGCCGAGCAGCGAATAGACGCAGGCAACGTTGTACAGCGCATTGTTGTCGTCGGCATCGATCGCCAGAGCGCGATCTGCCCACTCCTTGGCCCGCTCATGCTGGCCAAGAGCAATGAGGGCGATGGCGCCGAGTTGGGCGGGATCGGAATTTTCGGGATGCTGCCTGAGGGCGCGTTCCGCCCGCTCGAGCCCCACGGCGGCCAGCTTGGCCTCCTCGTCGTGTCGACCGAGCGAGTGCAATGCGTTCATGACCAGGAGCGGCGATCGATAGTCGTCGGGGTTGATGTCGGCGCAGCGTTCGTAGAGTTCGACCGCTTGTTCAAGATCGCCTTCTGCAAACGAGTGTCGGGCATAGAAGTAATGGCCTTCATAGGAATTCGGATCCAACGCGATCGCGCGTTCGAATTCGGCGACCGCGTCGCCGTGCCGGCCGTTTGTCGAGAGCGCAAGGCCGTGCGAGGCATGTGCCTCGGCGAGGCTGGGATCAAGCGCCAGCGCCTTGGCGCAGGTCGCCAACAGCGCCTCGAGCGAGATCTCCGCACCGTGCCAGGCATGCAGGGCCGAATCGCAATCGGCGATCCCGGCATAGGCGCGCGCATAGTTGGGATCCAGATCAGCCGCCCTGGCGAAGAGGCGTCGCGCCAGTTGCAGCGATCCTTTGGTGCGCGTGTGGAAAAACTCGCGGCCTCTGAGATAGTTGGTATAGGCTTCGACATTCGCGGTCGGCGCCTGTCCAATCGCCTTCTTCTCTTCCGGCAGCAGTTTTACCTTGAGTTGCTCGACGATTGTGTGCGTGATTTCGTCCTGGATCGCAAAGATGTCGGTGAGGTCGCGGTCGTAGCGATCGGCCCAGAGGTGCGTTCCATCCTTGCCGTCGATAAGCTGCGCAGTGATCCGCACGCGTTGTCCGGCTTTGCGCACGCTTCCTTCAAGTACAGTAGCGACATGGAAACGCCGGCATACGTCCTGTATGTCGACCAACTTGCCCTTGTAAGTGAACGCGGAGTTGCGGGCGATGACCGAGAGCCCGGAAATCTTCGACAGGTCGGTGATGATGTCCTCCGTAATGCCGTCGGAGAAATATTCCTGCTCCGGATCGCCACTCATGTTGTCGAAGGGCAGCACGGCGATCGAAGGCTTTTCCTTTGCCAGCGCTGCCTTGGGCGCCGCGCCGGTTGCTACGCCCTGCGGCGGGGTGCGCTGGAAGAGGTCAACGTTATAGACCCGCACTGGCCGGTCGATGTTCTTCAGCGTCTGCTCGCCCCTGTCCTCGAAGGCGAGGTCGAGCCGGTTGCCGACATTGTCGCGAACGGAGCCGGACACGGCGATGCCGCCCGGCTGGGCAATGCTCTCGATGCGCGCGGCAATGTTGACACCGTCGCCGTAGATGTCGTTATCTTCGAAGATGATGTCGCCGAGATGAATGCCGATGCGAAATTCGATGCGGCGGTCATCGGGCACGTCGACGTTGCGCTCGCGCATCCTGCGCTGGATGTCTGCAGCGCAGGCGACTGCATTCACCACGCTCGGGAATTCGACCAGCATGCCGTCGCCGGTGACCTTGACGATGCGCCCCTGATGCTCGTTGATCTTGGCGTCCGCCATTTCGCGGCGGTGCGTCTTCAGCGCTGCGAGTGTCCCCGCCTCGTCGAGGCCCATAAGGCGGCTGTAACCGACGACGTCGGCGGCCAATATTGCGGTCAGGCGGCGTTCCATGATTGGTGGGGCTACTGACTCCGGAACCGTATCTTAGCAGTTTTCTACGTTGAAAATTCTCTTTTTCGTCGGCCAACAGTCGCCCGGCTGCATGGCAGCTTCCGTGGCGCGACTGGAGGACGGCCAGGATCGACAGAGAGCAATCGCCACAACTGCCGACGGGGCAAACCAAATACGCCTCAGCAGCAGTGCAACAGCGACCTTAACACCCGATCGTGCGCTACAGTTGAATTTCGCGGTGTTCCTTGAGACGGCACAGACAGAAGCGATTGTGTCCGCTTTCGGAGCTCGGCAAAACTGGCTTTAACGTCCGAAATGGGGGCGCAATACTGCCGTTCACAGACTTAAGCGGGGGCGTCGCCTTACAGGCGGACAGAATCGCGCTCCCCACGAGTCCTGCACGGCTTGTTGCTGTGATGTTCACTTTTTGGGCCACGAAGATCGCATAATGTATCGGGCCCTTATCAACCAAAGACAGCGACTGCTGATTTGACGATGATCCCACCATCCTGGCTTCTGCGCATTTGCCGGCCGGTCGCAGCGCGAAAGATCTGCAGCAGTTGCAGCGCCGGCGGTACCCGTGACCACATTGTTTTCATGCGTTCCACGCCATTTCGGCTTTTCCGCACAGCCTGGCCAGTCACAATGCGCTGTGACCAGCGGAAACCGATCTCGTGGAAATACAGGTCGGCGTGCTGCGGGCTGATATGATGAAAGACACCGGCAATTGTGCGGCGGACGCGGGCATTGAAACCTTCGACCGAATTGACATGAACGGCGTCACGAACGTATTCGCGGCTGGAATGCTTCACAGTGTCATGCCTGGCATAGTTCTCGCCAAGGGCTATGAACGCTGTCGCCTCATCGCTCATCAAGCAGGCGTCGGGGTCGATCTGCGCTTCGGCCGCGCGCGCCGCTGCACGTAGCGAAAGACCCGTCACCACCGCAGCACGCGCGTCACCGGCCGGAGTGCCGGGTGTGACGTCATCTGGTCGCTGCACGATCACCATGACAGGCGTCTTCTGGGTATTCGGCAGACCTTTTCGGCCTCGTCCAGGCGGTGGATCGTCCGGATTTATTCTTGCTCGCCCACCGAGATAAAAATGGTCGATCTCCACCGTGCCATCGAGCATGTGTTCGCGCGCCGCCATGAGACGCAGCGCGTGTCCCATCCGCCAGGCCGTCGGTTGGCTCACCCCCAGAGCCTCGGCCAGGCGCACCGAGGACAAACCTTTATCCGACTGCAGCATCAGCCACATGCCCTTCAGCCAGACACTCAGAGGAAGCTTTGTGGAATGCAGCGGCGTGTGTGTCGTCACCGTAAACTGGAAGCGACAATCGCCGCTGGAGCATTGATAGAGACCCGGACGCGCACGCCGCTTGCCAACATCGCGCCCGGCGATCGCGATCGAGCGCTTGTAACCACAGGCAGGGCAAACTCTTCCGGCCGGCCACACCATGCTTTCCAGCAATCGCCGACACTGCTCCTCATCGCGAAAGGCCACGATCATATCTTCCGCGATCCGAATGTTGGTAAGCGCTGCAAGCATCGTTTCCGACATTCTCATCTCCCTCGGATCATCCCCGAAGAATCGCACGGCAATCCCTAGACAGCAAGGTTGTTGCTGTCTTTCGTTGATAAAGGCCATGTATCGACTGGAATGTTATCCCTAAGAGAACAGGCAGTTGACCCGAGGGGCGGGCGACGGCTTGTCGGCCGCCCCGTCAATTGAGAGGGTTGTTTCCGCTATTCGTTCCTCAGTGTGCTGATCGGACGGTGAAATGCATCTCCCTTCTTTGCGATGTGGGTCCTGGCGATGCTTTCCGGAAAGAATGCTGCCCCGCAATATACAACTTGAAATCGAAGAGTATTGCGTTTTGCATGCGACTATCGGCTGAGTGATCCGCTGCTCGAAAGTTCGGCAACGGGCAAGGGGGAATGCGTGCAGGCAGGGGCGTTGAGTGGCGCGGCTCCGAATGGAGCAGTGTCGGACCAGGATAATGTGACGGCCGAGAAACTGGCCGAACTTAAGACCAAAGTCCATTCGATCTTTGGCGAAGTCGTGCTGGCGATGAGCTCTGTACCTCGCTACAGAACCCAGTCACTGGCAGACCTTGCTCATCTTGTCATCGATCCGTTGGTTCGTGACCGTATTGCCGTGGCTTCTCCAAAGGTGAATACGGGTGGAAGCTCTCTGCCGGCGCCGGCGGCGATTGCGGTCTGGGCAAGCGTGTCTGCGGAAGTGGACGCGAAGATTGCGGAACAGACAAAGGCTGGCGTTTTTCCGATACGGCTGAAGCCTGATGATTGGGCCAGTGGCGAGATCGTTTGGCTTTTGGATGTGATCGCGCCATCGCGCGAAATGGCAACGACTGTGCTTGCCAACTTCAACCGCGTTGCCAGACGGGATGCGGTGAAAATCCACCCCTTGGTCGCCAGGTTGGTTGATGCAGAAGTGCTGCAAAAACTTGTCCGCAAAGGCAACGACGACGGTTCCTCCCAAGACTCCAGCTCGATAAATTGAAGCCATTGCACCTTGCTCGCGTTCGCTACGCGAGCATCGGGACTAATTGGGCATGTGGACGTCGGATGACCGGAATGCGAATTGCATTGTTGATCTTGTTGGCCGCTGTTCTGGCGGCTCTACCGGGCTGCGGGTTGTTTGGGTTCCAGGATTGGACCTGGCATCAGAAGCTGACGGTCGTTGTTGAAACCCCTCGCGGCGAAATTGCTGCCAGCTCGGTTACCGTTGCAGAGTGGGAAATGCCACCCAAGTGGTTCAAAATTGGAGATTCGGGCGGAGGCGGTGGCGCAGGTACACTCAAGGGCGAGGCTGTTGTTCTCGAAGTGGTGCCCGGTCGGTACTTGTTCGTTCTGCTGAAAGGGTACAGCCCGGAAACGGCTGTCTTCGTCTTGGCAGATCCGCCATTGAGTGGCTATGGACGCGAGGAGTTCCGGCGCGGTCTCGATGGCTTGGAAACGAGCGTGGAACCGCGGGAGCTTCCTCGCGAGGCCTACCCGATTTTTGCAACAATTGACGATCCAACAAACCCTTCGACCCTCAAACAAATCGATGCCGACCGACTCGATACCGCATTTGGCGCGGGCGTTCGGTTGAAGTCCGTTCTGATCTCTGTATCCGACGAGCCACAAACGGAGGGTAGGGTGGACGCAGTCCTTGGCATCAATTTCTTTAAAAAATGGCAAGCGCAGTTTGAAGAAGCGTTTCGGAAAAGCCGTCAATCTGGTCAGCGGCCGTTCGCATTTAACGTTACTCGAGACGATTTTATGACAGGAGATTAATGCATGTCCCTTTCGCGGCAGTTGTTTACTGCAATTCTGTCGATGGATTCCTACAATCGGGGATACGGCGCTGGCATTCAGATTGCCGGCAACCGCATTGGAACGGCGACAACTAGGGATGACTCATCCATATTGGTCGCGAACGGGCAGCGACTCGATATTGCTACGGGCTTTTATGCAATCTCATATGATTGGAATGGTACGACGGTTATTTCGTATCGCGGCACGAATGCCGAGAGCTTAGGAGACTTTGCCACTGACGTCCTCAACGGCTATTTCGTTGGGGCCGGACAATCGACAACCAGCCAAGCCTGGCTCGCGGCTGAGTTTTTCCAGCGCGTCACCGGCACAGAAAGCGGTGATCCAACGCTGTCGAACACCATCCTGACGGGACATTCGCTGGGCGGAGGTCTCGCCGGATTTATTGGTGCCCTGTATCACCAGGAAGCCTACATCTACGACAACATGACATTCGAGGGTGCGGCCAACAGCGCGTACGATATCGCCTCGGACTGGATCCCTGGGTCGCCGGATCTGTTCGCGAAATATGTGTGGGGAAACTACTATAACGGACTAACACCCTGGTCCCCTCTCATCAGTAACAACATCAAGGCGTATGCGACCACAGGCGAACTACTTGATCCGCTACGCGCGGCTTTTTTTCAGCAGACTCCCGTCACGCACTTCGACAGCAATATGGGCCTGACCCCCGACCTTATTGCATTGCATAGCCAAGCCCTGCTTGTAAGTACCATGTTCGCAAGTGAGGCAGGACATACCGCCTGGGCCTCGATTGGCCCGGAACTCTGGGCAGCTAAGTTCAATGATGCAGTCGGCAGGTGTCGTTTGGCACTTGAAAGTAAGAATGCGGCCGTTTCTTTCTTGGTTGGCATTTAATTTGAGATTCTGTGGGCTGAGAATCTCAGATTAAGTGCAATTGCGAAGACCTCCGCGACTGGCGCTCGCAGTCCACCATCTCTTCTATAGCGCTGCCGAAGCGGGCTTTATTCTCACCCATCATATGGCCACGCAGCATGGAAAGCATCTCCGGCCCAGCTCGCTGGACGATGGCCACACCCGCTAAAAGAGCTGGCCGCAAGTGCAGCTGTCGTTTGGCATTTAACTGTGAGAATGCGGCCGCTTCTTTCACGGTTGGCATTTAATTTGAGATTCCGTGGGCTGAAAGTGTAACTGCAAAGACCTCCGCAAATGGCGCCCGCAGCCCACCATCTCTTCTATAGCGTTGCCGAAGCGGGCCCTATTCTCACCCATCATATGGGCACGAAGCATGGAAAGCATCGCCTCGGCTCGTCGATACGCTCATCCGAAAGCGCTTCGTCAATCTCGTCGGGCAATGGACGTTCATTCAGAAACACCATCTATTTCGTCGGCGGTTGAATCTCACGTTACGTGCCAAAATCAAAGCGGCAATCTCAAATTAACTGCCAAGTCTCAGATTAAGTGCCAGGCTATCTTATTGAAATTATTGCCGTCGGAGTCTGGCGGTTAAATGCAAAACAACATGGATCGTGAAGCTGCCGTCGCAGCAATATAGCGGCGTGCCCGAGAACGAGTTCGCGATGATGACGATCGCCGGCATGATGGGCATGAATGTACCCGAGATCGAGCTGGTCGATCTCGATGCCGTCAGCGGCCTGCCACAAGGCATCGGCGAGCTGCAGGGGAAAGCGCTGGCGATCAGGCGTTTTGATCGCACGCCGGACGGACCGGTGCATATCGAGGATTTCGCGCAGGTATTCGGTGTGTTTCCCGACCATAAATACGACAAAGGCAACTACCGCATGATCGGCCGCGTGCTGGGTATCGAGACGGGTGCGGCCGATGTTGCCGAGTTCATCCGGCGGCTTGTGTTCAGTACCCTGATCGGTAACGGCGACATGCACCTGAAGAACTGGTCGCTCATCTATCCCGATAGGCGAACACCGGCGCTTTCCCCCGCCTACGACCTGCTATCGACGATCCCCTATATCGAGGGCGAAGATACGGCGGCGCTGAATTTCTCGCGCACGAGGAAGATGACGGCGTTATCGATGGACGAGCTTGCGCATCTTGCCGCTAAGGCGGAGCTGTCCGAAAAGCTGGTGCTCGACACGGCACGCGAAACGGTGGAGCGCTTCCGCGCGGTTTGGGACGCGGCGAAGAAAAACCTGCCGATGGCCGGTAAGGCGCGCGAGATGATCGATGCGCACGCGCCGTCGATCGAACTTTATCGCGAATGCACGAAGGCGAAGCCGTCGAAGGGAAGGGGGCCATCCGCAGATGAGCCCCTTTCCGGCTATTGATCCTGCCGAGCCGCGACGCTTGCGCCGTGAAATGCAGGTCGCGTTCGATCTTCAGTCCGAACGGACCGCTCATGGCGGTCAGCTCGGTGATACTGGCCATCCCCAGCTCGGCAGAAACCTGCCCGGACGATAGTCCTCATCGACTGTCTTCTTGATCGTCAGCAGCAGGTGCACGCTGAATCTCGTCGATGATGGCTCGATCAAGGCCGCCTCCGCAGCCACCGGGCATAGGAGGCCTCTGTGGAGGTTCCCGTCGCGATGAAGCGCTTGGGGTCCCATTGATGATGAAGCGCCATCAGGTCGGTCCCGTACTTGCCGAGCACAGGCGCATCTTCATCGCGGGCGGCTCTGATCGTTATCTTTGATGGCATTTCGCGGCATGATCCATCGATGGTGTCGTCGAGCCATCATCCCCCGATTAGCCGGCCGAACAACGTTCTATCGTAAATGAACTGCACCGTGGCTCAACAGCTCGAAGGCGATCAGCGACAAAAAAAGCCTCACCGGCAGACGGGACGAGTATCGCGCCCGGATGGCTCATTGGACACGGGGAAGGTTCACCGTTGGAGATAGGTCTGCACATAACATATTCTCAAGGGTAGTTATTGACATGTTATACCAGTTGAGGAATATATCTCCGGGCGCTGCACAATGGCGCTTGGGAAATCGACCTGACCGATCCGGTGAGGTCTGCGGAATTTAGGGAGGTCTCGATGACATCGATCGTGCTGTTCGGTGCCGGTGGTAAAATGGGCTATCGACTGGCCAAGAACCTTAAAGGTTCGAGCTTCGATGTTCGGCATGTCGAAGTAAGCGAGGCCGGAAAAGCACGGCTTTCGAATGAGCTCGGTATCATGTGCGTTTCCCCTGAGGATGGCCTCAGGGGCGCCGACGTCGTCATCCTTGCTGTTCCCGATACGGCAATCGGAAAGGTCGCATCCGCGATCGTCGATAAACTGGTGGCGGGCACGATGGTAATCGCCCTGGACGCAGCAGCGCCCTTTGCAGGCCATCTGCCGGCGCGCGCCGATCTGACCTACTTCGTCACGCATCCATGCCACCCGCCCATTTTCAATGATGAAACGGACCCGGCTGCCAAGCGCGACTTCTTCGGTGGCATCGCTGCAAAACAGCATATCGTGTCCGCGTTGATGCAAGGGCCTGAAAGCGCCTATGCTCTTGGCGAGGAGATTGCCAAGATCATCTGGGCGCCGGTCATGCGGTCACACCGTGTAACGGTTGAACAGATGGCGCTTCTCGAGCCCGGCCTTTCCGAAACGGTCTGCGCTTCATTGCTCGTCGTCATGCGCGAAGCTATGGACGAATGCGTCCGCCGCGGTGTTCCGAAGGAGGCGGCCCGCGATTTCCTGCTTGGCCATATGAACGTGCTCGGCGCGGTTATCTTCGAGGAAACGCCCGGTGTCTTTTCCGATGCCTGCAACAAGGCAATCGAATTCGGCAAGCCGGTGCTCATGAGGGACGACTGGAGGCGCGTCTTCGAGCCGCAGGAAATTGCCGCGAGCATTCACCGCATCACCTGACGAACGGCGAGTTTGCGTGCCGTTCGAGGGCGCGAAATCGCCCGGAACAAAATCGCACGGGAGGGCCACTTTCAATGGAGGGGTGGTCGAGGAAGCCTTGTGCCTAACTGGGAGGAGAATATGAAAGTTACCCGCAGACTGATCACTGTCGGCTTCGTTGCCGTCATGGCTGCAAGCGCCGCTTTGCCAGCTTTCGCTGCCGACCTCATTGCAATTATCACGCCGAGCCATGACAACCCCTTCTTCAAGGCGGAGGCCGTTGGTGCCGAAGTCAAGGCGAAAGAACTCGGCTATGAAACGCTGGTGCTGGTGCACGACGACGATGCCAACAAGCAGTCGCAGTTGATCGATACCGCAATCGGTCGCGGCGCAAAGGCGATCATTCTCGACAACGCCGGCTCCGAAGCGTCGATCGCTGCCGTGAAGAAGGCGAAGGATGCAGGCGTTCCCTCCTTCCTGATCGACCGGGAGATCAACGCGACCGGCATTGCAGTCTCGCAGATCGTCTCGAACAACTACCAGGGTGCCCAGCTCGGTGCGGAAGAGTTCGTCCGCTTGATGGGTGAGAAGGGGAACTACGTCGAGTTGCTCGGTCGTGAAGCCGATCTGAATGCCGGCATCCGCTCCAAGGGTTACCACGACGTCATCGACGAGTTTCCGGAGATGAAGATGGTCGCCCAACAGTCGGCCAACTGGAGCCAGACCGAGGGTTACTCCAAGATGGAGACGATCCTGCAGGCCAATCCCGACATCCAGGGCGTGATCGCCGGCAATGACACGATGGCCATGGGAGCGATCGCAGCGCTCCAGGCGGCCGGTCGCAAGGATGTCATCGTCGTCGGCTTCGACGGCTCAAATGACGTGCGCGACTCGATCAACGCCGGTGGCATCAAGGCGACCGTCATGCAGCCGGCCTACGCGCAGGCCCAGCTCGCCGTCACCCAAGCGCACGAGTACATCACAACCGGCAAGGCTCCGGCGGAAGAGAAGCAGCTCATGGACTGCGTGCTCATCACCGCTGACAATGCCGATAAGCTCGAGACCTTCGCGCTCTCCCAGTAATCTTCCCGCGACTGCGCAAGGCGGGCCGACCCCCGCCTTGCGTTCATTGTTCATGACGGAGAATGGGAATGCCCAGGTTTCAGGCTGCATGCGCACTCGTGCTTGCCGGCGCTCTCGCGCTTGGCGGCTGCAAGCTCGTCAAAACGCAGGACGAGCAAAGGCAGATGGCGGCGGAGGCGTTCAATCCCGACAAGCTGGTTGCCGAAGCCTGGGACGCGAAGGTCGTGCCCTATCTCGAGCAACGCGCCGGTGCCTTCCAGGAGGTCTCGGCGCTTGCCGCACGTGACCTCAACGCTGCGGCGGAGAAATATGGTCACAAGGAGAAGCAGGGCAACGCGCCCTGGACATTCGCTGCCAAAATCGACGGTGTGATCGTCGGGGAAGAAACGAAATCGCGGGCGGCCTATGTCGACGTGGATGTCGATGGTGACGGCAAGGCGGATGTCCGCGTTTCGATCGGTCCCGCTATTCGCGGCACGGCGCTGCGCGACAGCCTCACATTCGTGAACTTCAACGAGTTCAAGAACCAGATCGAGTGGGCGCAATATGGCAAATCGTTCAACACCCACGTGAACGGCACGCTGCTTGAAAAGCTGCCGCGTGACGGTCTGACAGGCAAGACGATCAAGGCGACCGGGGCCTACCCGCTGCCGGCCAAGGGCCAATTGCCGCAATTCGTGCCGGCCACGATCATCGTCGGGGGTGGGGTATGAGCGATACGAACGAGGATGTTATTCTCGAACTCAAGGATGTCACCAAGGCCTATTCCGGCATCGTGGCCCTGAAGAAGGCCAACCTGCAACTCCGTCGTGGGGCCGTAAACGTCCTCGTTGGTGAAAATGGCGCCGGCAAGTCGACGATGATGCGCATCATCGCCGGCGTGGAGCGGCCGACACTAGGCGAAATCTGGCTGGATGGCGAACTCATTCATCTCAACAGCCCTACCGATGCGGTAAGGCACGGGATCGGTATCGTCTTTCAGGAGTTGAACCTCTTCGGCAACCTTTCGGTCGCCGAGAATATCTTTGCGACCCGCGAGATCACCCGCGGTATCCGTGGCATAGATCACCGCGGCCAGGTCAAGAAAGCCAATGCGTTCCTCGACCGCCTGGAGGCGGGGATCTCCGCCGAGACGCTGGCCGAAGATCTGCCGATCGGCCAGCAGCAGCTCGTCGAAATCGCCCGCGCGGTATCGCTCGACACGCGCATCCTGATCATGGACGAGCCCACCTCTGCGCTCAGTGCGGCAGAGGTCGATGTGCTGTTCCGCGTGATCGCGGATCTGAAGGCGCGTGGCGTGGCGATCGTCTACATTTCGCATCGGCTGGAAGAGCTGATGCGTATCGGCGACTACATTACGGTTCTCAAGGATGGCCAGATCACCGGCCACGCCATGGTCAAGGACATCGATACGCGCTGGATCGTCCGCTCGATGATCGGCTCGGACGCCAAGGACTTTGCAAAGAAGGTCGATCACAAACCAGGCGAAGAGATCTTCCGTACCGAAAACATCTGCCTGCCGAGGGCGCAGGGCGGCTTTGCCGTCGATCACGTCTCGATCGGTGTGCGCAAAGGCGAGATTCTCGGCATCTACGGGCTGATGGGGGCCGGTCGCTCGGAACTCTTCGAATGCGTCATGGGGCAGCACGAACACTATACCGGCAAGATCTACGTCGAAGGCAAGGAGCTCAAGGGTGGCGATACTACCCGACGCATTCGTGAGGGCCTGGCGCTCATCCCCGAGGACCGGCAGCGTGAGGGGCTGGTTCAGTCCTTATCGATTGCCGACAACCTGACGATGGCGAGCCTTGGCCAGTTCCTGAAAGCCGGTTTTCACATCGACCTTGCGCGCGAAGCAAAGGCGATAGCCGAGGCAATCCGCAACCTCTCGATCAAGGCGAAGAACCCGGAATTCGACGTGACGTCGATGTCGGGTGGAAATCAGCAGAAGGTCGTGATCGGCAAGGCGCTCATGACCGGACCGAAAGTCCTTCTCATGGACGAGCCGAGCCGGGGCATCGATGTCGGCGCCAAGGCCGATGTCTTCCTCACCATGCGCCGCCTGGCGGGCGAGGGGCTGGCAATCCTCTTTTCCACCTCTGATCTCGAAGAGGTCATGGCGCTTTCCGATCGCATTGCGGTGATGAGCAATGGCCGGCTGGTGACGGTTGTCGACCGCAAGGACGCGACCGAAGAAATGATCGTTTCGGCCTCCGCAGAGGGACATAAAACCAAAAGGATGCATGCGTGATGACGACAGCAACCCAAACTGCCGCCGCCGACAGCTTCTCCAGCGGCTCAGCGCTCCTCACGCTGATGAAGCTGAGGACATTCATCGCGCTCTTTGCGGTGATTATCTTCTTCTCGATAGCCGCGCCGAACTTCCTTTCGACCGCGAACATGATCCTGATGACGAAGCATGCGACGCAAAACGCGTTTCTCGCGATCGGCATGACCTTCGTCATCATCACCGGCGGCATCGACCTGTCCGTCGGTTCGATCGTCGGTCTCTGCGGCATGATCGCCGGCGGCCTGATCATGTATGGCGTGGCTTTGCCTCTCGGCTACACGATGTATTTTAACGTCGTCGAGGTTGCCGTCATCGTCGCCGTGGTCGGTATCCTGATTGGCGCAGTCAATGGGCTTTTGATCACCCAATTGAATGTAGCGCCTTTTATCGCGACGCTTGGCACCCTGTATGTCGCACGCGGCATGGCGCTGCTTTATTCCGATGGCCAGACCCTGCCCAATCTCACCGGGCGCGAGGATCTCGGCAACCAGGGCTTCAGCTATCTCGGGTCGGGCACGATCCTGGGATTGCCCGTGTCCGTCTGGATCCTGATCGCGGTGGCTGCGGGTGCTGCCTATTTCGCCCGCTTCGTGCCGCTCGGCCGGCATATTTTCGCTGTCGGCGGAAACGAGCGTGCCTCCCGCATGTCGGGCATCCGGGTCAACCGGGTCAAGATGTTCGTCTATATGTTCTCCGGCTTCTGCGCGGCGATCGTCGGACTGGTCATTTCGTCGGAACTCATGGCCTCGCATCCGGCGACCGGTACCAATCTCGAACTCAATGCCATTGCAGCGGCCGTACTCGGTGGTACATCGATGTCGGGCGGCCGCGGCACGGTCGGCGGCACGATCATCGGCGCTTTCGTGATCGGTATTCTCTCGGACGGGTTGGTGATGATGGGCGTGAGTTCGTTCTGGCAGATGGTGATCAAGGGGCTGGTGATCATCGTGGCCGTCGTGGTGGACCAGGCTCAACGTCGCCTGCAGCAGCGTGTCACACTGATGCAGATGGCAAAGGCAGGTTGACTATGGCGAGGATCAAGGGCGCACTGATCGGTTGCGGATTCTTCGCCATCAACCAGATGCATGGTTGGCGCGAGCTGCCGGAAGTCGAGATCGTGGCTATCTGCGATCGCGATCCCGAGCGGCTCAAGATCGTCGGCGACCAATTCGACGTGGCTCGCCGCTACCTGTCGGCGGATGAGATGTTCGCCGAGGGTGAATTCGATTTCGTCGACATTGCCACGACCGTTGGCAGTCACCGTCCTCTCGTCGAGCTCGCCGCGCGCCACAAAGTGCCGGCGATCTGCCAGAAGCCATTCGCGCCAACGCTCGAAGATGCCAAGGCGATGGTGGCAGCCGCCGAAGAGGCGGGGGTCGCGCTGATGATCCACGAAAATTTCCGCTGGCAGACACCCATGCTTGCCGTCAAAGAAGTCATCGATAGCGGTGAGATCGGTACCCCTTTTTGGGCGCGCGTGTCGTTCCGCTCTGGCTTCGACGTGTTTTCCGGCCAGCCCTATCTTGCGAAGGGCAAGCGCTTCATCATCGAAGATCTCGGCATCCATTCGCTCGACATCGCCCGCTTTCTGTTCGGCGACGCACGAAGCCTGTCTGCCCGCACGGGCCGAATCAATCCGGATATCGCCGGCGAGGATGTGGCGACCATGATGCTCGGCCACGACAACGGCGTCACCTCGATCGTAGACGTCAGCTATGCGACGAAACTTCCGCAGGAGCCGTTCCCGCAAACCTTGATCGAGGTCGACGGAACCAAGGGTACGCTGCGCCTTGGGCTCGGCTACAAGCTCACCGTCCACGGTCCGGCCGGAACGATCGAGCGTGACGTCGCGCCGAACCTGCTGCCCTGGGCCTCGAAACCATGGCACAACATCCAGGAAAGCGTCGCGCTTATCCAAAGACACTGGATCGAGCGGCTGGGCTCCGGCCGCGAGCCTGACACTTCCGGGCGCGATAACCTTAAGACCTTCGCATTGGTGGAGGCCGCCTATCTCAGCGCTAAGCGCGAAGAGACGATTGTCGTCGGAGATCTGCTACGATGAAGGATGAGCTGTTCCGGCTCTATGGCACCGCCGAGCGCGAGCCAGAGAGCCGCACGCTGGTCGCCGGCAATCTGAGTATCGACTTTCAGGACGGCAATCTGCGCAGCTTGCGGTTCGGCGATCATGAGGTGCTGCGCGCAATCTCCTTCCTCGTGCGCGACAAGGATTGGGGCACCTGCCGCGCTCGGCTGAGTGACCTTAGGGTAGAAGAAGACGAGCGAGGCTTCTCACTCGCCTATTCCGCGCGCTTTACAGCCCCTTCCGGCGCCAATCTCGATTGCGATATCGCGATTTCAGGTACGGCGACCAGCGTGCGTTTCTCCGCCGATTGCGTGAGCGATGCGGATTTTGAAACCGCACGCGCTGGCTTCGTGGTCTTGCATCCGGTCATAGGCGTTGCGGGAGAACCGGTCGCAATCACTCATGATGACGGTTCGGTGGAAGAGGCACGCTGGCCCGATACGATCGAGCCCTGGCAACCGTTCAAGAACATTGCCCAGATCACGCACCGCGTGGCGCCCGGTATCATGGCGACAACGAAGTTGATTGGCGATGTCTTCGAAATGGAGGATCAGCGCAACTGGACCGATGCCTCCTACAAGACCTACGTGCGGCCCTTGGCTTTGCCTTGGCCCTATCTCGTGCCGCAGGGCGAGCGCTTCAGTCAGCAGATTTCCGTGGAGGTTCTTGCCGAGAGGAATGCGGCACGCGCAGCGGATCGCTCGGATGCGATCACCG
This sequence comes from Ensifer sp. 22521, assembly GCF_052044795.1. Taxonomy (NCBI): domain Bacteria; kingdom Pseudomonadati; phylum Pseudomonadota; class Alphaproteobacteria; order Hyphomicrobiales; family Rhizobiaceae; genus Ensifer; species Ensifer sp. 22521. The sequence goes on along the minus strand of NZ_JBQENM010000026.1, from coordinate 53,619 downwards.
TCAGGCTCATCCCGACGAATGTCAGATTTCCTGCCATTGGCGTGGGGCTGCGACCCGAGTGCCTTTGGGAAGAGTTGGCTTCGCTCGATGTCTTGAAGGCCATTGGCGCGAAACACCTGATCGCCCATTTCGATCCCACTGTAGGGCATGGCATTGAGGCGCTGAAGGGCTACGCGGCGATTGCGACCGCGTCCGGCCTCGAGGTGACCTTGGAGCTTGCGGTACCTTGCATAAGGCCCCTGGAAGAAGAGATGGCGCAGTTTGCGGCGATGGTCGATGAGGCCGGGCTTGAGCTCGACACACTGTTCGTCTGCCCGTCCGTGGATCGTCAGTCGACACCACCGGGTAGCAAGTGGCCGGAGTGTCCTGCGCTCAGCGAAGTTTACACGGCTGCGCGCGGCGCCTTTCCCCGTCTTCAGCTGGGCGGAGGAATGATGAGCTATTTCACCGAGTTCAACCGCAAGCGTGTGCCGCCGGATCAGATCGACTATATCAGCCACTCGACGAACCCGATCGTGCATACTGCCGATGATCTTTCGGTCATGCAGACCTTCGAGGCGCTGCGTCATGTCGTCAACTCCTCCCGCGCAATCTACGGCAACAAGCCGTACCGCATTGGGCCCTCGACGATCGCGATGCGTCAAAATCCCTACGGCAGCGCCACCAAGGACAATCCGGCGGGGTCGCGTATCCCCATGGCGAAGGTCGATCCACGGCACAATGGCCAGTTCGGTGCCGCCTGGACGCTGGCCTATGCGGCAACGGTAGCGCCGGCGGCGCTGGAAGTCCTGACCCTTTCGACCCTTGCAGGTCCCTTCGGGCTTTTGGCCGGCGAGGGGGAAGCCGCGGTAAGCGGCGAGCTGCGACCACTGGCACATGTCCTCGCGCGACTTGCGTCCCTGTCACACGAGCTCCTCCTTGCGGTCGAGACTTCCCGGCCCGATGCCGTGCTGGGGCTGGCCTCGCAGAAGCGGCTTTTGCTGGCGAATATCACCTGCAACGAGCAGGAGGTCCTCTTGCCGGCAAGGCCAAGGCAGGTTTCAACGATCACGGATGGGGGCGCACTCGCAGCGCAACAGAACCTTACGCTGGCGCCTTACGCCTGCATCGATATCGCTCTTTGAACGCTATCCCTGGCTCTTGAGAGCGTAGAGCGCGCGTGAGCGTTCGAGGTGTTTGACCATCGCCTGCTCGGCGAGGTCGGCATCGCGGCTTTCGATGGCCCGGATGATTTCTTCATGTTCGGAAAGCGTGAAATTCTCACGACCGGTCCAGATGAGCATTTCGGTATGGTAGGACTTCAGCCAGCCAAGCATCGCGCCGCTGACCGCGACAAAGATCGGATTGCCGGAAATCCTGGCTATGCACTGATGAAACTCCATGTCGGCATCGATGAAGGTATCCGCGTCCCCGAGGCTCTGCTTTTGCTTGTCCAGAAGGGCGCGAAGTTCGGCGATATGGGACGAGGTTGCCTTGGCCGCCGCCTCACGGATCATGCCGCGCTCGAAGAAGATGCGTGCGTTCTTCAGGTGCTCCAGCGTATCGGAGGAGCCGGAGAGCATCAGCTTTGCTGGCAGGTCGACCTGTTTGATGATGGATTCGGCGGTGATGCGCAGCACCTTGGCGCGCTCGCCTTGAGAAATTTCGACCAGTCCTTTTCCAGCGAGTGCTTGCATCGCTTCCCGGATGGCCGGGCGACCGACACCGTAACGCTCCATCAGCTCACGCTCGGAGGGCATGTCATCACCGGCTTTGAGCTCGCCGGTTTCGATCATCTGCTTCAGGCGCGCGAAGACTTCATCGGAGAGTTTCTTGCGGACGATCGGTTCGGAAACAACGTTCATGAGTCACCTGATTTCGACAGGTTTGAATATGCACCAAGTGTCTTGGTCGCAACAGCCTTCAGTGTAATCGGCTTGCAATAACATAAATACTCATTATACCAGTTGTTGAGTGCGCACAAGCAGGATGCCTCGCACGGGGGGAGTAAACGTGATCCGCATTACCTATCGCATCGAGACTGCCGGTTCGGTGGAAGCGATGGCGGCGAAGATCGCCAGCGACCAGTCGACGGGCACCTTCGTTGCATTGCCCGGAGAAACGGAGGAGCTGAAGGCGCGCGTGGCCGCGCGCGTCGTCGCCGTCAGGCAGTTGCCGCCATCGAACCGCGCCTCCTTTCCCGACGAAGCCGGCGGAGCGACGCTATTTAAGCGCGCCGATGTCGATATCGATTTCCCGATGGATGCGGTTGGTACCGATCTGGCCGCACTTATGACCATCGCGATCAGTGGCGTCTTCTCGATCAAAGGCATGACGGGTATCCGGATCGTCGACATGAAGCTGCCGGAAGAGTTCGCCGCTGCACATCCCGGCCCGCAGTTCGGCGTACCCGGCAGCTTCGCGCTGACAGGGGTGAAAGACCGTCCGATCATCGGAACGATCGTCAAGCCTGCGCTCGGTCTCAGGCCGCACGAGACTGCCTCGATGGTCGGTGAGTTAATCCAGGCGGGGGTCGATTTTATCAAGGACGACGAAAAATTGATGAGCCCAGCCTATTCTCCTCTCAAGGAGCGCGTGGCGAAGATCATGCCGCGCATTCTTGATCACGAGCAAAGAACCGGCAAGAAAGTCATGTACGCCTTCGGTATCAGCCACGCCGATCCCGACGAAATGATGCGCAATCATGACATGGTACTTCAAGCCGGCGGCAATTGCGCCGTGGTCAATATCAACTCGGTCGGTTTCGGTGGTCTCGCCTTCCTGCGCAAACGCTCGGGCCTCGTGCTGCATGCCCATCGAAACGGATGGGATATTCTCACGCGCCACGCCGGCCTTGGCTTTGAATTCTCCGTCTGGCAGCAATTTTGGCGGTTGCTCGGTGTCGACCAGTTCCAGATCAACGGCATTCGCGTGAAATACTGGGAGCCCGACGCGAGCTTCATCCGCTCCTACATGGCGGTCAGTACACCGTTGTTCTCCGACAAGGACGTGGCGCTACCGGTGATCGGCTCCGGTCAGTGGGGTGGGCAGGCGCCGGATACCATTGCGGCAACTGGCGGCTCGACCGACCTCCTGTATCTATGCGGTGGCGGCATCGTCAGTCATCCGGGCGGCCCGGGGGCCGGCGTGAAGGCGGTCAGGCAGGCCTGGGAAGCCGCGGTGGCGGGAATTGCGTTGGACACATATGCAAAGGATCATGTGGAACTCGCGCAATCCATTGAAAAATTTGCCGACGGCAAGGCGGCCTGAGACATGAAGCGGCCCTTGATTAGCTACTATGGCGACGATTTCACTGGCTCGACCGACGTCATGGAGGCACTGGCCTCAAATGGGGTCGAAACCGTACTGTTCCTCGAAGTGCCGGACAGAGACCTGCTGTTGCGTTTCGCCAGCGCACGCGCGCTTGGTCTTGCCGGAACAAGCCGTAGCGAGACGCCGGATTGGATGGACATGCATTTGCGCAAAGCCTTCGAGTGGCTGAGAACGCTCGATGCGGAACTTTGCCATTACAAGGTTTGCTCGACCTTCGATTCCTCACCGCATGTCGGCAATATCGGTCGTGCGGTCGAGATCGGCCGCAGCGTCTTCGGCGCGGAAACCGTGCCTCTCATCGTGGGCGCGCCGCAGATTCGTCGCTACACGGCGTTCGGTGAGCTATTTGCCGCGTACCAGGGCGTGAACTATCGCATTGATCGTCACCCGGTGATGTCGCGCCATCCGGTGACGCCTATGGACGAGGCTAATCTCCTGATGCATCTGGCGCGGCAGACGAAGCTGTCATCGGCGCTCGTCGACATTGTTTCGCTTCGTGGAACGCCTGAGGCGGCAAAGACTGATGTGCTGCTTGTAGATGTGCTTGACGAGACAACCCAAGATGCTGCCGGTGCGCTGCTGTGGAATGAGCTCCGCGCGGCAAGCCGGTTTGTCTGCGGCTCCTCCGGCGTTGAATATGCGCTGATCCCAGCCTGGCGGATAGCGGGGTTGGTCGGAGGCAAGCCGGATTTTGCCGCGGCGGGCCCGGTCGATCGCATCGCAGTCGTTTCGGGGAGCGTCTCGCCCACCACTGAGAGGCAGATCCGACACGCGCTGGTCAACGGCTTTGAGGGCATCACGCTCGACCCGCTTGCGCTGTCTGGCGATAACCGTGGGTCGGCCATCGCGATGGCTGTCGAAGCCGGTCTGCAGGTGCTCGACGGCGGCCGAAGTGTCATCCTTTATACCGCGCTTGGTCCCTCTGCCGACCGCGGCGGCGAGCTCGATTCATCCATCGGTGCGCGCCATCGGCTCGGGCAGGCGCTTGGCCATATCCAATCCGAACTCGTCTCGTGCGCCGGCCTTTCCCGTGTGGTGGTTGCCGGAGGTGATACCTCCAGTCACGCACTCGGCGAAATGGGCATTTCCGCCCTGACGCTGAAAATGCCGCTGCCGCAAACGCCAGGTTCTCCGCTGTGCATTGCCCATGGCGGGCCCGTGGAGGGTCTCGAGATTGCACTGAAGGGCGGTCAGGTGGGAGGCGACGACTATTTTTCGATGATCCGGTCGGGCGGTGCGTAGCCGTGAGTGCCTTCTTTTGCTGGACCAATCTTGTGCACCCGATCCGTTGTACGTCTAGCGGTCAAAACCCATGCGCATGGTTTTGATTGAGGATGGCAGGCTGTGGCAAATCCGCCGTCGACACTGTCTTGGCGCAGCAGGTGTAAGCTACCTATATCGACTCGACGGTTGGTTCCAAAGAGGGCGGGTGTATCGCCCTCTGCCCCTTTGAGGCGTCTACGTTTTCGACGTTTTCAGGGATAGGCGGTTGCCCCGTCGGGTTTGCGGGTGACCTTCCGCTCCCAGTGAACGTAATCGTCTGTCTGCAGCGCCTTCTCGTCGATCTCTAGACCCCAGCCCGGCCTGTCTGGTCGCAACTCCATATGCCCGTCCACTGGCATATACGGATCTGCCGCCCAGGGAGCGTGAACATGCGGTTTGAACTCCAGCACCTTGAAGTTCGGTTGAGTTGCGCAGAAGTGGACGTTGACTGCAGTTGCAAGCGGCCCCATCGGATTGTGCGGCGCCACCGTCACATAGTGGGCCTCGGCGATGGCAGCTATCCGGCGCATCTCGGTGACGCCGCCGACCACGCAGATATCCGGCTGGATAATGTCGGCGCCGCGCGCAGACAGGAGCGAAAGGAACTCGAAGCGCGAATAGAGCGATTCGCCCGTTGCCAGCGGCACGGTCACCTTCGATTTCAGCTCGGCCCAGGCCGGAATATGCTCAGGTCGGATCGGTTCCTCGTAGAACAGCGGGTCATTCGGTGCGATGGCGGCAGCAAGTTGCACAGCCTGATAGGGCTCGAAGATCTTTGCATGCGCGTCGAAGGCGTATTCGAAGTGCGAGGGAGTGATTTCGCGGATTTTGCCGAACCAGTCGCCGGTTTCCTTGACGAGTTCGCCCCAGCGTCCGGCATGGAGATCACGGCGATAGGGGCTGAGCTTGAACGCGGTGTAGCCGTACTTTTCGTTGAGCTCGAGAGATTGCTCCCGTGCTGCTTCCGGATCGGGGGCTGTGTAAACACCGCAATAGACCTTCACGCGGTCGCGCACATTGCCACCGAGCAGCATGTAAACTGGCAATCCGGCGGCCTTCCCGGCGATGTCCCAGAGTGCGTGATCAATCGCCGAGATCGCGGCAAGACCGAGCGCGCCGGGCGGGAAGCGGCATTGCTGGTTGAGCTTGAGCACGAGGAATTCGACGCGGCGCGGGTCCTCGCCTTCGATCTGATGGAACAGGTAGTCGAAGAGCGGCGGCAGCGCCCAGTCAGGACCGTGGTTGTAGCATTCGCCCCAACCGCAAATGCCCTCGTTGGTCTCGATCTTCAAAAGCAGGCGCGGGCGGTCGTCTACGCGCTGCATGTATGTCTTGAAGCCTGTGATATGCATGAAACTCTTCCTCAGGCCGCGTAGCTCGTTTCGGCGACATTGTCGACGATCGCGCGCAGATCAGCTCGCTCTGCTTCGGTCAGGCTTTCGACGCCCGGCACGCGAACGGGCCCGACATCGGTTCCGAGCATGCCGAGCGCTTCCTTGACCACGGTGACGTTGGCGCCGTTCAGGTATTTGGTGCGCAGTGCTTCGAAACCGGCAATGTCGTCAATGAGCGCGCGCGCAGCGGCATAGTCGCCGTTTTCCAACGCCTGATGTATGGCGTGCGAACGCTCAGGGAAGACATTGACGAGGCCAGAGGTGAAGCCGCGCGCCCCCATCGCGTAGAAGGCAGGCGCCCAGCCTTCGGCAAGTCCGCAGACCCAGATCGCCGACGCATCCTTCGTCGCACGTACCACTTCAGCAAGAAGCATCAAATTCCCGGAGGCGAACTTGATGCCGGCGATGTTCGGATGTAGCGCAAGTTTGCGAAAATCGGAGACCGAAAAGGTGTCGCTTCGCACATAGGCGATGACCGGAACCGTACTGGCTTCCGCAAGCTCAAGGAAGTACTTGGCTTGGAAGCTTGGGCCAGCGAAAGGGTCCATGGGGTGGTGTCCCATGATGGCATCGGCCCCCTCGGCGATGGCGTCGCGGGCGAGAGCCTTTGCTTCGGTGAGCGAGCGGCCGACGGCGGCACTGACGAGCGACTTGCCAGCGGCTGCCTTGATGGTTGTAGCGTGGACCGTGCGCACTTCGTCCATGGTCAGCGTAAAGAATTCTCCGGTATTGCCAGCCGCCATCAGATTGTGAACGCGCGCATTGGCAAGGCGGGCGATGAGATCCGATAGCTTTGCTGTATCGACGCTCCCATCGCTCTTGTAGGGGGTCACCGGCACGCCAGATATACCCGTAAGGGCCTTGCGGATCTTCTCCATTGCCTCGGTCACGTCAAATATCCTCTTTCTTCTTGAACACGATATTGAGGTAAGTTTCACCGGAGCGCACGACATGGTCGCGCATCACGCGTTCCGCTTTGTCGCAGTCGTTCGATATGATGGCGGCTGCAATCGCGGTGTGCTCGGCCAGCGCCTTGCCACGTTCGTGCGGATCGGAATGGATAACGCGGCGAATACTGCCGTCATAGAACTGCTGTCGCTCGATCATGCGCGACAGATACTGGCATCGCGAGGCAATGTGGATTTGTTCGTGGAAAGCCTCATTCAGCGAAATCAGATCGTCAGCGATGCCATGCTCCGTGGCGTTAGCCATCCTCTGGACGATCTCCTCAAGTTTCTGGATCTCGACCTTCTCGATCCGCTTGGCAGCCAGATGCGCAATCATCGATTCGAGCGCGGCCCTTGCCAGGATCATTTCCTCGGCCCAGCTCGCATTGAAACGGATCAGTACGCCACGGCGCGGCAAGGTCTCTACTAGTCCTTCCGTTTCCAGCTGACGCAACGCTTCCTTGATGGGCGTGGTGCTGACGCCGAGCTGCTCGGCGAGCTGGCGTTCGTTGACCCGCTCGTCAGGCGCAAACCGGCCAGACAGGATCGCTGTTCTCAACGTCCGGTGCACATGATCGCGAAGCGTCGTCAGGAACCGCGGGTCGATCTTTTCGATGCGGTCTTCGCCAGGCGCTTTCGATGCCTCGTTTTGCATGTCCCGAAATTCCCCCGTTGACGACAAAATCGTTTTGTGAGATCTGATATACCAGATTTCAGATCGATGTCGATATGAAAAATTTGCGCTTGGGGAGAGGCCCGGCGCGCCAGGGAGGAGATAGGACTATGAAAAGACGCAGTTTTTTGATGGCCTCGGCTATATTGACCTCGACGTTTGCCGTCCCGGTCGCCGCGCAGGCGGCAACGCCCGATGACCAGTTGGTCATCGCGACTAACATGTCCTCGATGCGCGGACTCGATCCCAACGAGCTTAACCAACTGGAATCGGCCGAAATCGTCGCCAATCTCTATGAGCGGCTGATTGTCCTGTCCGCCAACGACATAACCAAGCCGCAGCCAGGGATCGCCGAAAGCTGGCAGGTATCGGACGACGGCAAGACCTTCACCTTCAAGATCCGGTCCGGCGTCACCTTCCATTCAGGAAACCCGCTGACAGCAAAGGATGTCGAGTGGTCGTTGCGCCGACTGGTCAAGCTCGGTCTGGCGCCTTCGGTCGATCTTCGCCAGTGGGGTATCACCGACAAGAATGTCGATGAACTGATCAAAGCTACGGACGACACAACGGTCGTGCTGCAGACGCCTGAAGTCTGGAACCCGAACCTGATCCTGTTTTCGCTGGCGAGTTTCTCGACTTCGATCCTCGACAGCAAGCTGCTCGCCGAAAACGAGAAGAAGGGGGACATGGGGCGCGAATTCCTGCAGACGAACGATGCGGGCTCGGGCCCTTATTCGCTCAAGACCTGGCGCGTCAACGACCTCTTGATTTCTGATGCGTTCAAGGACTACTGGCAAGGCGCGCCGAAGATGCGACGCGTCATCCTCCGTCACATGCCGGAATCCTCCGGTCAGCGACTGCAGCTTGAAGCCGGCGATGTTGACGTCGCAACCCGTCTCTCGTCCACGGACCTTGCTGCGATTGAGGCGGGCGGCAAGGCAGAGATCCAGAAGACGCCGGGCTTCGGATTCTACTATCTGGCGCTTAACCAGAAAGACGAGATTCTTTCCAATCCGAAGGTCCGCGAAGCCTTCCGCTATCTGATCGACTATGACGGTCTCGCCAACACCGTGATGAAATATTACGGCATCAAGCAGCAGACGATCGTTCCCGGCGGCCTGCCGGGTGCTTTGAACGAAACCCCTTACAAGCTGGACATCGACAAGGCCAAGCAGTTGCTTGCAGAAGCTGGTTATCCAAACGGCTTTTCGAAGGTCTATTACGCCACCCCGGTGACCCCGGAGTATGAAGTCGCGCAGTCGTTGCAAGCTAACGCGGCCAAAGCCGGCATCAAACTCGACCTTCAGGGCGGCGATCACATCGGTAAGTTCCGCAACCGCGAGTTCGAGATCTTCTCGGCGCGAACAGGCGAACGCCTGCCAGATCCCCATGCTGTGCTTGCATCCTACGCAACCAATCCAAACAATGCCGACGATGCCAAGCTTGCTGGCCTCATCGCCTGGCGCTCCGCCTGGGAAGTGCCGAAAAGCATCCAGGACATGGTGACAGCCGCTGCTCACGAGACTGACCAGCAGAAGCGGGGCGACCTCTATGCGAAGATCAACAAGGCATATCTCGAAGCGTCTCCAGCACTCGTGACTTCCTTTCAGCGCACCGACGCAAAAGCAGTGCGCAAGGAAGTTACTGGCTATGTCGGCCATTCAACCTGGCTGACGCGTTGGGACACTGTCTCGAAGGGCGATTAAGCCCTTCCTGTCGAGGAGAATGATCGTGAGTATCTCACAGACATCCGCAATCGCCCCCGAACGCGCCAAAGCGGCGTTCGGTGCACTGCGCAAGGTGGCGGCATCCTTTGCCGTCATCCTGACGACGCTGCTGGGCCTGCTCGTCATCACCTTCGTTGTCGGCCGAATGGTGCCGGCCGACCCGGTCATTGCGGTGATCGGCGATCAGGCCGATCACGAGACCTACGAACGCGTCTACAAGGAGATGGGGCTGGACCAGCCGCTCTACGTGCAGTTTGCAACTTATCTCGGCAATGTCGCGCATCTTGATTTCGGCCAATCGCATGTGACCAAGAATGCGGTTTCCAGCGATCTTGCCCGCGTCTTCCCGGCAACCTTGGAGCTTGCCACTCTGGCAACGATTATCGGCGCCGGTTTTGGCATTCCGCTCGGTATCATATCCGCTGTGCGAAAGGGCACATGGGTAGATCATCTCGCACGCATTGTCAGTCTCCTCGGCCATTCAACGCCCATTTTCTGGCTGGGTACTATCGTCATCCTTGTTTTTTATGCGAAGTTTGGGCTCATTCCCGGCAGCGGCCGCCTGGACATCTACAATGAAGGGCTGGTCGAAGGACCGACGCATTCCATCCTCATCGATGCGGTCCTTGCCGGCGAATGGGGAGTTTTCTGGGATGCTTTGCTGCATGTCGCGGCCCCGGCGCTGATCCTCGGCTATGCGGCGATGGCCTATCTCAGTCGCATGAGCCGGAGCTTCATGCTGGAGCAGTTGCGGCAGGAATATGTCCTGACAGCCAAGGCCAAGGGCCTCGGCCAGCGCGCAATCGTGTGGCGCCATGCCTTCCGCAACATCCGGGTGCAGCTGCTGACGATTGTTGCGCTTGCCTACTGCGGACTGCTCGATGGCACTGTGTTGATCGAGACGGTTTTCGCCTGGCCGGGCCTTGGACAGTATCTCACCTCGGCGCTGTTTTTCGCCGACATGAATGCCGTTCTGGGCAGTGTCCTGCTCATCGGTATCATCTCGATTGCCATCAATCTTCTGTCGGATCTGACCTATCGGTTCCTTGATCCGCGTACTCGGTGACATCATGGCGACACGTTATTTCAATGAGCTGCACAATTGGCTGATCAATGAGGAGTTCTCCTCGATGCGCCAGGCGCGTCTCCACAAGGCCTATGTCCTGTGGCTGAGCCTGATCGCCAATCCCTTGGCTCTCGCAGGCTTCTTTGTGGTGGTGGGGCTGATTTTGGTGGCAAGTTTCGCGCCGCTGCTCGCCAACCACGATCCCATTCTTCAGGATCTGACCATTGTCTTGAAGCCGCCTTCTGCAGTGAACTGGTTCGGTACCGACGAATTCGGTCGCGACGTCTATTCGCGCCTCGTCTACGGTGCCCGCACGACGCTGTATATTAGCGTGCTAGTGACCGTCATCGTGGCTCCGATAGGCTTCGCCATCGGTGCTACGGCCGGTTATCTTGGCGGCTGGGTGGATGTTGTGCTGATGCGCATAACCGATATCTTCCTGTCCTTCCCGAGCCTGGTTCTGGCGCTTGCCTTCTCCGCCGCCCTCGGCCCGGGCATCGAGAATGCTGTCATTGCCATCGCGCTCACGGTATGGCCGCCGATCGCGCGTCTGGCGCGCGCCGAAACGTTGACCTTCCGTGCCGCAGACTTCGTCGTTGCCGCAGAGCTGCAGGGTGCAGGGATGGGGCGCATCCTCTTTCGCCACATCGTTCCACTCTGTGCGCCATCGATCATCATCCGCCTGACGCTCAACATGTCGAGCGTGATCCTGACGGCAGCCGGCCTTGGCTTCCTCGGTCTCGGGGCGCAGCCGCCTATGCCCGAATGGGGGGCAATGGCGGCGTCCGGACGCCAATACCTTCTTGATGCCTGGTGGCTGACGACGGTCCCCGGCATAGCCATTCTTCTGGTCAGTCTCGCCTTCAATCTGCTTGGCGACGGACTGCGCGATATCATGGATCCTCGCAATGCGTGAGCAAAAGAAGCCCATTCTTTCGGTCAAGAACATGTCGGTTCAGTTTCCGAGCCTGTCGGGTGTGGTCAGCGCGGTGAGAAATATCTCATTCGACGTGGCGCGCGAAAAGGTTGGCATCATTGGTGAATCCGGCTCTGGCAAAAGCACGATGGGGCGCGCGATCATGCGCCTTCAGCCGGCTACCGCCCGTGTGGTCGCCGATGAGATGCGGTTTGAGGATGTCGACCTCCTGACCGCCAGCGAGGCTGAAATGCGGTCGATCCGCGGAAGCCGGATCTCCATGATCCTGCAGGATCCGAAGTATTCGCTCAACCCCGTCATGACGGTTGGCGAGCAGATCGCCGAGACGGTCATCCTTCATGAGCGGCTTGGAAGGAAGGCGGCGCGTGACCGCACGCTTGCGATGCTCGAGCGCGTCAGCATCCGTGATCCACAGCGCGTCTTCAATCTCTACCCGCACGAAGTGTCGGGCGGCATGGGTCAACGCATCATGATCTCGATGATGCTGATCTCATCGCCCTCCCTCATCATCGCCGATGAGCCGACCTCGGCGCTCGACGTCACGGTGCGCCAACAGGTGCTGTCAATCCTCGACGATCTGATTAGCGAGCGCAACATCGGGCTGATCTTCATTTCGCATGATCTCAACTTGGTGAAGAGCTTCTGCGACCGGGTCATTATCATGTATGCGGGCAGGATCGTCGAAACCATTGATGCTTCGAAACTCGACCAGGCGACGCATCCCTACACCCGCGGACTTCTGGAGGCGTTGCCAAGTCTCGATCATCCGAGAGACAGGCTGGAAGTTTTGAAACGACAGGCAAGCTGGGCGGAGGCGTGACATGTCCATTATATCGGTCAACGATCTTGCCGTGTCCTTCGGCAGCGGTAACGATTTCAAGCAAGTGGTCAAGAACGTCGCCTTCGATGTTGAGCCTGGCGAAACCTTTGGCCTCGTCGGTGAAAGCGGCTGCGGCAAGTCGACGGTTCTCGGCGCTCTCGCCGGTCGCATCAAGGGCTGGAGCGGTTCCGTTTTGATAGACGGCGAGGGGGTGGGGCCGAAACGGTCGCGCTCGCAACTTGCCAAGCAGCAGATGGTGTTTCAAGATCCATTCGGCTCGTTGCATCCCCGCCATACAATCGGCCGAACGCTCTTGGAACCGCTGGAAATCCATGGCCTCGACCAGAGACAAGAGCGCGTAGAGCGGGTGCTGCGCGATGTTGGTTTGCCGCCTGCCTTTCGAAACCGTTTTCCGCACCAGCTTTCGGGCGGACAGCGCCAGCGCGTTGCAATCGCTCGGGCTTTGATACTCAATCCGCGCATTCTGCTCCTCGATGAACCGACTTCGGCGCTCGACGTGTCGATCCAGGCCGAGATCCTGAACCTCCTGAAGGATCTGCGGGAAAGGGATAAGCTGACATATGTTCTCGTCAGTCATGACATGGCGGTGATCGCTCATCTTTGCAACCGAGTCGCGGTGATGTTGGACGGCCAGTTTGTCGAGGTGGCCAGCCGCGAGCAGCTTCTGCAAGGCAGTGTTGAGCATCCCTACACACGGACATTGCTGGACGGCAGCAGGGGATATGTTCCGCCATGTAAGTTGGCTTCATAAATGCACTAGGTCGGCGATTGGCTGTTGAGGATTTACTTCTGCCCCCGAGCATTCGATGGCGAAGAGGTCAACGGCTGGCTTGTGGCGAGCGGCTTTTCCGTCGATTGCCGGAGATACCGCAACAGATTTTGGCTGGAGACCCGCCATGACAGGATTGTTTCTCATGCGCGCAAGGAACATTCGAGCACGCGATCAGCTCCTCAGCGTTTGTATCATCCGATGAATATGCTCGGCGCCGATGCCGCAGCACCCGCCGATGATTGTCGCGCCGGCCTCCACCCATGAACACGCGTAGCGCGAATAAGAGTCGCCGGTGAGGTCCTTTCGGGTCTTATGCAGACCCTCGTTCGCACTGGAGTCCGCCTGCTCGCCGTCGAAAGCATTGGCGTAGACGCCGATCTCAAGATGAGAGCCGTACTCGTTGAAGATGCGTGCTGCCGTTTCGACCGCAGCACGCATCACCTCCGGTTTGCTGCAATTGAACAAGAGCGCCTCGGCGCCGGACGATGCCGCCCACTTCGCCGCATCCTCCACTGTTTCCCCGGAGCGCAGCTTCGGTTCGCCTCCCGCTATCTGCGCCTTGTCGTCGGCCAGGGTGAACGAAATATAGAACGGCTTGCCGAACCCGGAAACGGCAGTACGGACAGCTTCCCCTTCGGCAATCAGACTAAGGGTTTCGCCGAGCCAAACGTCCACGTAGGGGGCCAAGTTGTCGACAAGGACCTTCAGATAGTCTTGCACGCGCGACGGATCGAAGTTGAGCGGTTCGTAGGACCCGAATATCGGTGGCAACGAACCGGCGACGAGAACACTTTGATCCGAAACTGCCGCAGCCGCTTCGCGTGCCAATTGACCCGAAAGCGCGATGAGTGCTGCCCCGTCCTTCTGAAACCGCTCCTCGCCGATGTGGAAGGGGACGAGTGCGTAACTGTTCGTCGTGATGATCTGCGAACCGGCCGCGATGAATTCCTCGTGGACCTTTCGCACGATGTCTGGCGAATTGACGAGGGCAAGCGCCGACCACTCGGGCTGCTTCAGTTCTGCGCCAAGGCGCAGGAGTTCGCGGCTCATGCCGCCATCGAGAATGCTAAGTTTATTCATGCAGAAAGCTCCATATGGGGATAGACGCTCCGGGGCACGTCATTCGGAAACGGGGACGGTCGAGGCAAGCAAGCGGTCAGGCAGTTAGGGTTGCGGCTGGGTTCGGCCGCGCGCAAATCACGTGTTTGGCTCCGATCGAAGTTACCGTCGCAACGGCACCTGTGCCTCAAAACGGCGGAATGCACTGGCGATGATGGCGGTGAGAACAAGATAGAAGACCGTGACGACGATCAGCGGCTCGTAGACAAGCAACGTGTCCTGGCGCACCATGCTGGCTACGGCATAAAGATGAAGCCCGGCTCGGTCGTCGTCGATCTTGCCGTCGAGCGCGGCGTCGCGGTCAGAAGAAAGAAGACGGTCACGAGCACCAGACCGGCGACGGCGAGGCTTCTGTGCGTGTTCCGCTAGGATCACCACGTCCGCCGGCCGCCTGAGGCCGGTCGCTATGACCGAGACCTGTAATTTGTCGTCAAGCGATCCATCGAACCTGGCGCCCAGGATGATTTCGGCATCCGCGTCGACCTGGTCACGAATGCAACTCGCTGCCTCATCGACTTCGAACAAGGTCAGTTCCCGGGCGGCCGCGATCGACACGAGAATGCCCCTCGCACCCCTTAGAGTGGCTTCCCCGAAGAGCGGGTTTTCTACAGCTGCTTTCGCCGCGTCGGTCGCGCGGCCTGGTCCTGACGCCTCGCCCGTCGCCATGACGGCCGGTCCCATGTCCTTCATCACGGACCGAACATCAGCGAAGTCAAGATTGATCAAACCTTCTTTCGTGATCAGTTCAACGATCGACATGACGCCCGAGTAGAGAATCGAGTCGGCCATTGAGAACGCCGTTTCGAGCGTTGTCTGACGATCCGAAAGGCGGAACAGGCTCTGGTTTGGAACGACAATCACCGTGTCCGCCGCATCGATCAATTGCTCGATGCCTTGCCTGGCCTGGCGGGCCCGGTGCGTTCCTTCAAAGCCGAACGGCTCGGTGACGACCGCGACAGTAAGAATGCCGGACTGGCGCGCGGCATGCGCAATAACTGGCGCCGCACCGGTCCCCGTGCCGCCGCCCATGCCGGCCGTCACGAAGCACATCTGCGTATCGGCCAGATGCGCCATAATCTGATCGATCGATTCCTCGGCCGCAGCGCGGCCGAGTTCCGGCAACGAGCCTGCACCCAGCCCCTCAGTGGCCGTCACGCCAAGTTGGACAATGTGCTGGGCTTTCGACATCGCAAGTGCCTGCGCATCGGTATTTGCGGCAATGAACTCCACGCCGGACAGGTTTCGAGCGATCATGTTGTTGACGGCGTTCCCGCCGCCGCCGCCAACGCCGATTACTGTAATCTTAGGCTTCCAGCCGGTCATCTTAAGCGAAGGCATCACAATCATCCCATTCGGTTTCAATCTTGGCGCTCGAAACGGCGGCGAGTGCCGGCTGATCAATACGGTGAAGCTTTTCACCGGGGCGTCGTGCCGCGGCTTCACTTCCAGGCGAGTGTTGTTGAGGCCGGTCATTCGTTCCAGCGCCGGAACAAAGCGCTCGCGTTCACACCCCCGAACCCAAATCCGTTGGTAATTGCATAGTCCATCTGCAAAGGCCGAGACTTGTTCGCGACAAAGTCGATTCCGTCGCCAGCGGGATCGGGCGCATTCAGGTTCAACGTTGGCGGTGCGACCTGATCCCTCAGCGCCAGGATCGTGAAGATTGCTTCCAGCCCACCTGCGGCGCCAAGGAGGTGCCCGGTCGCGGACTTCGTGCCACTGACCGCGATCCCTGCTGTCGAACCGAACACTGTCTTGATAGCCTCGATTTCCCCTCGATCACCGAGCGGGGTCGACGTGGCGTGAGCGTTGAGATGTTGGATATCATTTGGAGAAATACCGGCCTGATGGATGGCGATTTGCATGGCTCTCGCGGCGCCGGATCCGTCCTCGGGACCAGAGGTCACGTGGTAGGCATCCGCCGTTGTTCCATAGCCCACCAGTTCGGCCAGCGGCTCCGCCCCGCGAGCCAGCGCATGGCTCAGGGATTCGATCACCAAGATTCCCGCACCTTCACCCATCACGAAGCCGTCTCGCATCATGTCGAACGGCCGGGAGGCGAGGGCAGGGGTGTCGTTGAACCCGCTTGAGAGAGCCCGGGCGGCAGCGAAGCCTCCGAGGCTTACGGTGTTGATACATGCTTCCGTGCCGCCGCAGACGGCAATGTCCGCCTCGTTCGCCCGGATCATGCGGGCCGCGTCACCGATTGCCTGGACGCCGGCCGCACATGCTGTCACCGGAGCGCCGAGCGGCCCCTTGAGACCATGTCGGATGGATACCTGGCCTGCTGCGAGGTTCACCAGGAACGATGGAATGGTGAAGGGCGAAAGGCGCCGCGGCCCTTTCTGATCGACGGTTCGTACCGCGTCCGTGATCGCAGGAAATCCTCCTATCCCTGACGCAATGATCGTTGCCGTTCTGAGGCGGTCCTCTTCCGAGACAGGTTTCCACCGCGCCTGCGCAAGGGCTTCGTCTGCCGCCGCCAATGCGAAGAGGATAAACCGATCGACCTTGCGCTGATCTTTTGGCGGCAAGACGCTGTCAGGATCGAAGCCAGCTTCGGCATCCTCTTCCAGGAAGGGGACAAGACCTCCGACCTTGGCGGGCAGATCGCCGACGACCTCGTCAGGAAGACGACGGATGCCGGACTTGCCCGCCAACAGGCGAGTCCAAGAGCTGCTGACGTTGGCACCGAGCGGGCTGACCGCTCCCATTCCTGTTACGACGACACGACGCATGATGACTCCAGAAATAAAACACGCAATCTCGCGGACCACAAATGCTGAACCGGTTGAGAACTTGTCGTTCCGCTCATCACTCGACCGGCTCCGTGGCCGCGACACGCTTTGCTTCAGTCGCTGCTGCTTCAAGCAGACGGTCTGCCAGCTTCTCGTCCGTCACGATGCGTGACAGAGTGACCGCGCCAACCATGAGCGCGAGCATCGCCATGGCCTTGCGGGGTGCATCGTCATCGTCGCCGCTGGCCGGCAACAGTTCTTCGATAACCTGCAGGTGACCTTTGATCCCGTCCTGAAACGGCTTGCGGACGTCGACGCTCTGGCGAGCCGCATCAGATCCAAGGGCGACCAGCGGGCAGCCGTCTCCGGTTTCCCCACGGTGCCCTGCCGAAAGATAAAGATCGATGACGCCCTGAAGCGGATCCGCGCTCGATGCGGCGACCGAGGACCATCTGCGGGTCGCGCTTTCCAACGCTCGCCGCGACGCAAGTGCTGCCAGATCATCCTTGGATTCGAACTGCTTATAGAAGCCGCCCTGCGTAAGGCCGGCACCTTTCATCAAATCCTTGAGGCCGATGCCATCGAAGCCGCGCTCGCGAAAGAGCCTGCTGGCGACGTTGATGACCGTCTCGCGATTCGCTTCGGCCTGGGCACGACTGACCCTCATGATCGTCTCCTTTTAGATTTCAGTTGACATCTATAATGCTTTTAGAGTTAGATTGCAATCTAAGAATTATGCCGCCCCCGTCAAGAAGGCCAGTGCCATGAAACGAAAAATCCTCCTCTCAACAGTGGCAGTGGTCGCCCTCGTCGGTGTCGCCGCTGCGATTTTCCTACTCCCGTCGACGAGCAAGGATGCGGAGGCCGCGGATCCACGCAGTCTGGCTCCGCTCGTCAGCGTCACAAAAGCCAAGACCCCAGACACAGCAAACCGAAGCTTCACCGGCACGGTTGCTGCCCGGGTGCAGAGCGATCTCGGCTTCCGTGTTCCGGGAAAGATCGTCGAACGGTTTGTCGGCCTTGGCGAAGAAGTCAAAGCCGGGCAGCCATTGATGCGGGTTGACGACACCGATCTGCGCCTTGCTCTATCCGCAAAGCGCAACGCCGTTGCTGCGGCCAAGGCAACATTCATTCAGGTGCAGGCCGACGAGCGGCGGTATGCTGCCCTCGTCGAGAACGGCTTGGCAGCTTCTCCGCAGAGATACGAACAGTCGAAGGCAGCGTTCGACACCGCGACTGCCCAGCTCGCAGCGGCCGAAGCAGGGGCGAAGGTCGCGGAAAATGAGGCCGCATATGCGGTTCTCGTGGCGGACGCGGACGGCACGATCGTTGAGACGCTCGGCGAGCCGGGACAGGTGGTCTCGGCAGGCCAGCCGGTCGTCCGGCTCGCCAAAGCAGGACCTCGCGAAGCACTCGTTTGGTTGCCTGAAAATCTCAGGCCCGAGATTGGTGCCGTCGCGCAGGCCACCATCTATGGCCGGAGCACGACCGAAAAGGCGGCCCTCAGGCAGATCTCCGATGCCGCCGATCCTCAAACCCGTACCTATGAAACGCGCTGGGTATTGCAGGGTTCTGCGGGGTCCGCGCCCTTGGGGGCAACGGTCACGATAAGCCTGCAGAACGAAGCGGCACAGTTACATGCCGAGGTCCCCGTTGGCGCGCTTCTCGATGACGGTGCTCGCACGGGTGTCTGGGTTTTGGATGAGCAGAGTTCCAGTGTTCATTTCCGGGAAGTGAAGGTCGAGCGGGTCGGCGAAGAGAAGGCCATAGTCTCGAACCTGAGGGCCGGGGAGGCGATCGTTGCCCTTGGAGCGCATCTGCTTCGGGACGGCGCAAGTGTGCGCACCGGCGTGGAAAAAGCAGAGGCGGCAAACTGATGAGCTTCAATCTCTCCGCGCTCGCTGTTCGTGAGCGAGCCGTCACCCTGTTCTTCATCGTCCTGCTGGCCGCCGCCGGCGCCTA
The DNA here is from genome assembly GCF_052044795.1 of Ensifer sp. 22521. Lineage (NCBI taxonomy): Bacteria > Pseudomonadati > Pseudomonadota > Alphaproteobacteria > Hyphomicrobiales > Rhizobiaceae > Ensifer > Ensifer sp. 22521. The sequence continues at coordinate 34,868 of NZ_JBQENM010000026.1, read as the reverse complement.
TGCCTTCGTCAAGCTGGGCCGAGCAGAGGACCCGTCATTCACCATCAAGACGCTGACCGTTACCTCTGTTTGGCCGGGTGCGACCGCGCGCGAAATGCAGGATCTGGTCGCCGAACCGCTCGAAAAGCGCATCCAGGAACTGACCTGGTACGATCGTGTGGAAACGACTACGCGACCCGGCTACGCCTTCCTGACAGTGACGCTAAAGGACAACACTCCAGCGTCGGCCGTCGAGGGAGAGTTCTATCAAGCGCGCAAGAAACTTGGCGACGAAGCTCGTAATCTTCCTCCAGGAGTGATCGGTCCTTTCGTCAACGACGAGTACTCCGACGTCAGCTTCGCCCTCTATGCCTTGAAGGCGAAGGGCATGGCCATGCGTGATCTCGTGCGGCAGGCCGAGACGATCCGTCAGGACATGCTTCACGTCCCGGGCGTAAAAAAGATAAACATTCTCGGCGAGCAGCCGGAACAGATTTTCGTGGAGTTTTCCTATTCCAAGCTGGCAACGCTTGGGATCTCGGCGCAAGACATCGCTGCTGCCCTGCAACGACGCAATACAGTGACCCCCGCAGGATCGATCGATACGCAGGGTCCCCAGGTGTTTATCCGGTTCGACGGTGCCTATGACAGCGTCGAGTCGATTGCCGAGACGCCGATCGTCGCGGGTGGACGTGTCCTGAAGCTGTCGGATTTCGCCGAGGTGCGCCGCGGCTATCAGGATCCCGCCACCTATGTCATTCGCCATGACGGCGAGCCCGCCATCATGCTTGGGGTGGTGATGCAGCAGGCCTGGAACGGGCTGGAACTCGGCAAGGCACTGGAAGAACGATCTTCCAAAATCGCGGAAAGTCTGCCGCTAGGCATCACGCTCGCAAAGGTGAGCGACCAGGCTGTCAATATCCAGGAAGCCGTCGGCGAATTCATGCTGAAGTTCGCCATGGCACTCGGCGTCGTCCTGTTCGTGAGCCTCGTTAGCCTGGGCTGGCGCGTCGGTATCGTCGTAGCGCTTGCCGTTCCGCTGACGCTCGGCGTCGTCTTCCTGATCATGCTGGAAACCGGGCGGTTTTTCGACCGCATCACACTTGGCGCGTTGATTCTCGCACTCGGTCTGCTCGTCGACGATGCCATCATCGCCATCGAGGTGATGGTGGTGAAGATGGAAGAAGGCATGGACCGCATCAAGGCGGCCGCCTATGCCTGGAGCCACACGGCCGCCCCGATGCTGTCCGGCACCCTGGTGACGATCATCGGGTTGATGCCGGTCGGCTTTGCCAGATCAACCGCCGGCGAATATGCCGGCAATATCTTCTGGATCGTCGGTTTCGCGCTGATCGTCTCCTGGATCGTGGCGGTGATCTTCACGCCGTATCTCGGCGTCAAGATGCTGCCCGCAATCAAGCCGGTGGAGGGCGGTCATCACGCCATCTACAACACCCCGAATTACCGGCGCCTTCGCAGCCTCATCGAGTTCGCGGTCCGTCACAAGTTCCTGACCTGCGGTCTCGTCGGTGTCGTCATGGCCGTCTCGGTCGTCGGCATGGGATCCGTAAAGCAGCAGTTCTTCCCGACGTCGGATCGCCCCGAAGTTCTGGTGGAAGTGCGCATGCCGGAAGGAACCAGCATTGAGACGACCACTGCAACGGTCGAGAAACTCGAAGGCTGGCTGAAAGAGCAGCCCGAAACGAAGATTGCCACCAGCTACGTCGGCCAGGGTGCACCGCGCTTCTTTTTCGCCATGGCGCCCGAACTGCCAGACCCGGCATTCGCCAAGATCGTCGTGCTGACACCCGATGCGCATGGACGCGAAGCCTTGAAGCATCGCCTGCGCGCGGCGATCTCCAACGGCCTTGCGCCAGAAGCTTACGTGCGGGTGACACAACTCGTATTCGGCCCTTATACGCCGTTCCCGGTCGAGTTTCGCATCATGGGACCGGATCCGGATGAATTGTATAAAATCTCCGAACAAGCCCTCGCAATCATGAAGACTGTGCCCGACCTTCGCCAAGCAAACCGCGACTGGGGCAATCGCACACCTGTACTGCGCTTTATTCCCGATCAGGACCGGCTCAACCTTATCGGCCTTTCTCCTTCGGAGGCCGCCCAACAGATGCAGTTGTTGCTGAGTGGGGTGCCAATCACGCAGGTTCGCGAAAACATTCGTAACGTTCCGGTAGTCGCGCGCAGCGCCGGTGAAAACAGGCTCGATCCCTCGAGGCTGGCGGACTTTTCGCTGATGAGCAGGAATGGCCGTCCGGTTCCGCTCGATCAGATTGGCCACTCCGAGATCCGCTTCGAAGAGCCGATCATGAAGCGCCGCGACCGCACTCCGGTCATCACCATCCGCTCGGACATCAACGAGGCAACGCAGCCGCCGGAAGTTTCGCAGCAAGTCATGCAGGCACTTCAGCCGCTGATTGCTTCGCTACCCGTCGGCTACCGCATCGAAATGGGTGGCAACATCGAAGAGTCGCTGAAAGCGAACCTGGCCCTCGTCCAGATTTTCCCGGCCATGATTGCCGCCATGCTCATCGTCATCATCCTTCAGGTTCGGAGCCTGTCGACGATGACGATGGTGATGCTGACGGGGCCGCTCGGGCTCGCAGGAGTGGTTCCGGTCTTGCTCGTCTTCAACCAACCTTTCGGTTTCAACGCTATCCTCGGCTTGATTGGATTGGCCGGCATCCTGATGCGCAACACGTTGATCCTGACGGAACAGATCAAGGAAAATCAGGCGGCGGGTCTGGATGACTACCATGCGGTCATCGAAGCCACCGTGCAAAGAACGAGGCCGGTCATCCTGACGGCGTTGGCTGCCGTGCTCGCATTCATTCCGTTGACGCACTCGGTCTTCTGGGGATCGATGGCCTATACGCTGATCGGCGGCACGGCCGTCGGAACAGTGATGATCCTGCTGTTCCTGCCGGCGCTTTACGCGACCTGGTTCCGGATCAAGCCGCCTAAGAGGGAGCCGCATCCGCAGTCGGAGGAGGGGGCTCCCAACCTTAAACTGGCGATTGCGGCGGAGTGACCCTCATGTCCAGTCTATGCACTCGCCTGGCCGACCCTGAGAAGGAAAAAGACAGCGGCTCAGCATCGATGGTCCGGAAAGCCCATTGGGCGTCCCGTGGACCTAAACCGAACAGTCAAGAGTTCGAGGTATATTCCACAGATTCGGACGGTGTTGTTTTGGCGCGGTGGCGCAAACTTATTCTGGATGTCGCGGAAGAGCACATTCGCCGTATCGGTCATCGCAAGACAACAGTTGCTGACATAGCGTTCAACCTGGGTGCAAGCCGAGCGAGCGTGTATCGTTTTTTTCCCACGAGAGCGGCAATAGATCAGAGTGTCTGTGCCCGGATTGCGAACAGGACCCTCGACGACGCGCGCGAAATCTCGCAAGGGAGCGCTCCGGCAAGCATCAGGCTTGCTGAGATGTTCGCCGCTCTTCATCAACATACTCAGTTGCAACTGGTGGAAGAACGGCACAGTCACGAGCTTTTCGTCGCCGCCACAGACGGCAAGTGGGAGGTCGCGAAGTGGTACTTCGATGAAATGACGAGGATATTTGAAGCGACTATTCGTGAGGGCTTGGAGGCCGGGGAACTCAAGGGCGGGGATGCAGGCAACGCTGCTCGCTGCGTTATGGTGGCGCTAATTCCGTTCGTTCACCCGCGCCTCATAGAGGAGCGGATTGCGAAGGGCGGCGATTTGAAATCTGAACTCGAAGCCCAGACCCACTTCGTACTGCGGGCTCTAGCGAAGGTGCCGCGATGACCAGGTGCTCAGTTCCCAGAGACTGATGGTCATCCCCTGAAATTTGTCGTTTCGGTTCAATCAGCGTCAGTTGTCGCCCCTACAGATCGGGCTGACGGAGGCCTAGCCGCCTTTCGGCACGATCATGCAAGTCGAAGTGCCGTGCGCGTGAACTTTACCCTGCAACGTCTCTATTCTTCCCTCCAGGATTATGATGGTCCGGCTCCGCGAAAGGACATGGCCTACAATTCGCAATTCTCCGCTATCGGCGAGGATCGGATGAACGAACTTCACTGACGTTTCCAGGGTGGGACATAGTTCACCGGGCTTGAGCGTCGTATGCGCAGCGAGCGCCATGGACGTGTCCAGCATCGTCATGCTCCAGCCGCCGTGCACGGTGTTCAACGTGTTGACAAAACGTGGTTCGGGAGAAGCCCTCAGTTCAACGGCGCCTCGTTCGGTGACAGGAGGAGGAACGGCAGCAACTCTGCCATCGGTGGGCGTGGCCGGCTTCCTTTTGCAAGGCTTTGTACGAACGCAAGGCCAGTGAGTGTTGCCGAATTCGACGACGGGTTGGTGGATGTCAGGGGTTCGCTTCCGTGTGTCATTGCTGGGTCAGCCTCTTTGGTTCCATGTGGGAAGTTCCGCAACTGGCGCGGGGCCGATTGCCTGCTCACCATCAAACTCGTGCTTCTCTCCGGATGCGCCGTTCACGGAGATTTTTAACCCTCCTCGTCTGAGGCCACTTGATTTTTTATATTATGAATGACATCTAAAAGCAAGATAGATTGCAATCAAAATCTATCAAAATTATGCTGCCGCGCGTCAGCCTGCCTGATGAGCCACAGGTCAGAACCGAAAACAAATTGGATAGAGGAGGCCACTGTGCCCGAACAGAAAGTTGTAGTGATCACGGGGGCGTCCTCAGGGATTGGCGAGGCAACCGCCGGTCTTCTCGCGCAGAACGGCTACCGTGTATTCGGCGGCGCGCGCGATCTGAAGCGGGCCAGATCGATTTCCGGCGTGACGTTCGGGACCCTGGATGTGACTGATGACGCATCCGTTGCGAGCTTTGTCGATTGGATTCTGTCCGAGGCCGGAAAGATCGACATCCTGATCAATAATGCCGGTGTTTCTTTGGCGGGCCCGGTCGAACACACTTCGATTGCGGAAGCAACGAAGGTCTTTGATGTCAACGTCTTCGGCCCGCTTCGCATGATCCGCGCCGTCCTGCCGTCAATGCGAAGCGAACGCAGCGGGCTAATAATTAATATCAGCTCAGTTCTGGGCTTCCTGCCGGCGCCGTTCATGGGAATCTACGCCAGCACCAAACACGCTCTCGAGGGCATGTCCGAATCTCTCGACCACGAGATCCGCGACTTCAACGTGCGCGTTATCCTGATGGAACCAACGTTCACGAACACCAATCTCGACGTGAATGCCGCGAATACGGAGGCGCCCTTGGGCGTTTATGCCAGCCAGGCCGAAGCGACGATGAAGACTGTTCTGGCTAAGATCAAATCTGCGCCAGCTCCGATCTTGGTTGCAGAAAAAATCCTGGTCGCCCTCAAGAGCCCGTACAAAATGCGTCAGCCTGTCGGGGGCAAGCGACTCTTCTAAGCCGCCTGCGCAGGTTCATGCCAGCAAAGGCGGTCGATGGGAGTCTGCGAAAGACGTTCGGATTTGGTAAGGCGCGATCCTGATAGGCCCGGTTGAATTGTCCGGAGCTTAAGGGCGTGTACACGTCGAGGTCCCTCAGGCTTCCCAAACAACTCGAGCAGTTCGCTCGCCTGGCGCTTGCAGGGCCAGATGTCGTCGCCTTCGGCAGCGCTCGTTCGATCGCTGCCGTTTGCTCCGTCTCCCCCACCTCGGCCACATGCCTTGCTACCGCCCTTGGCTTCGACAGTTTTCGGGATTTCAAGTTATTCTTTCAACGGCACCTAAGGAGAACTGCGAACTCCTAGACCCGCTGGTGTGTTTATTGGGCTTCGGTCGGCCGAGGCCTCTGCGGCGGCCACCTTTATCTCGTCGAGGCGAGTAACGGTCAGCGACCGCTCTGGGGTCAGCACCGGAAATTGCGGGCGCTATAGGCGAATGACAGCGTTGGGTCGAGACGGGACGATCGCAGCTTCCGAGGTTAACGTCTGGAAGTGGCGAACCGCGACCTCCAGGGTCGTCGCCGCCAACGTCTGCTTTTCGGACGTGGCAAAGCTGGTCTCTACGGCCGAGATGGGGCGCAATGCTGTCGTTTGCAGACCTAAGCGTGGACGCGCCTTACGGGCCGGACAGAACGTGCTTCCAAGAGCCCTGCAAGTCGTGTTGCTGTGATGTTCACCCTTTGGGCCACGAAGATCGCATAATGTATTATCTGTATCGTTGGATCGGTTTAGCTGCTTAGCCGCCTGCTCCGCTACCGAATGTTTGAGCATACCAGATACCTGTGCTGCACGAAGGACGCCCCTGCAACCTTCTACTGGCATACAAAGTTCCAATGAGAGGCGATTCTGGCTAACGGCCATGTCGAGGTGGAGTGCGGGAGGGTTAATCGGGACCTGTCCGCCAAGGAGCGGCGCGTCGTCACGGTCGATGGCTGACTTTGAGCTGACGGGCATAGTATGCGCAAGGAAATTTGGCCCGGCGAACGTGCGGGTCCGGTGATCCGTGACTGCCTCCGGGGGCGGAGCGGGGTGGTTTTCTAATCTAGCTACTGCGGCGATGTTACAACGTGAACCGGGTATCGATCATGCGCGACTCGGTAGGCTTCTCGCCGTTGAGGTGGTCTTCGATCAACCGCGCGGCTTCACGGCCGATTAGATCGCCGGAGGGGCGAATCGTGGTGAGGGGCGGATTGCATGCAGCGCTGAAGCTGAGATCGCCGAAGCCGACCACGGCCAGCCGGTCCGGCACGGCGATTTTCCGCCGTTCGCACGCGAACAGTGCGCCGAGCGCGATGTGATCGTTCGAACAAGCGATACCGTCGGTGTCGGGATGGAGCCGCAAGGCTTCCGCCAAAAGCATTGAGCCGATTTCAGCAGAGGCCGTATCTGGATGTTCGGCGACCTTGGCGACCGCGCCGGCGGCGTGCGCAGCTTGCAGGAAGCCGTCACAGCGTTGTTTGGCGCGTCGGTCCTGATGCATGCGGGCGCCGAGGAAGACAAGATTGCGGCGACCCTGTTGGATAAGGTGTTCTGGCACCGCAACGCCGACCTGATCGTGATGAAACCCGATGGCTGCGTCGATCTGCGGACGCCGAGCTCCCAGATTTCGATAACGGGAATGGTGACGTTGGCGAGCAGGCGGCGCGTTGCGGCACTATGCGACAGTCCGGTTAGGACAATGGCTGCCGTTGCCCATGACAACGCCATGCGCACCAGTTCCTCTTCTTCTTGCTCGTCATATTCGGTGTGGCCGAGGATGAGTTGCAGGCGCTGCTTCTTGAGTGCTGTCTGCATGGACGCGACCGTCTCGGCAAAGAACGCGTTGCGCACTGAAGGGACAAGGATGCTAACAGCGCGAGGAAGTCGCCACCGCCATCGACGCCGGCGAGACCGCGCATAAACTCTGGGCCAAGCGCACCGCCAAAGAACGCGCCAAGGTGCTGAACACCTGGTTCCAACTCATCCTCGAGAATGCCGATGATCTGGCGCTAATCCTAACTTCGGAACAGGGCAAACCGCTTGCAGAGGCCAGGGGCGAGGTGATCTCCAACGCTGCCTGCCTCGAATGGTTCGCCGAAGAGGCCAAACGCATCGACGGCGATATCATCCCCGGCGCCAATGCGGGCCAGCGCATCATGGTGCTGAAGCAGCCCGTCGGCGTCTGCGCCGCCATCACGCCATGGAATTTCCCGAACGGCATGATCACCCGCAAAGCCGGGCCGGCACTGGCCGCCGGCTGCTCCATGCTCCTAAAGCCCGCCTCGCAGACGCCGCTCTCGGCGTTGGCGCTCGCCGTGCTCGCCGAGCGGGCGGGCGTACCAGCGGGCGTGTTTTCCGTCGTCACCGGCGAGGCGCGGCCGATCGGCACGGAGTTCTGCCAGAATCCGAAGATCGCCAAAATCACCTTCACCGGCTCGACCGGCGTTGGCCGCTGGCTGATGAAGGAAGCCGCGGACGGCATCAAGCGCCTTTCCCTGGAGCTTGGCGGCAACGCGCCGTTCATCATCTTCGACGACGCCGATCTCGATGCGGCCGTGGAAGGCGCCATGATCTCGAAGTTCCGCAATGCAGGGCAAACCTGTGTCTGCGCCAACCGCATCTATGCGCAGGAAAGCGTTGTCGAAGCTTTCACGGAAAAGCTGCTGGCCAAGGTCGCGACACTGACGCTGGGCCGAGGCACGGAGGCCGGCGTTAGCCTGGGCCCGCTGATCGACGATAACGCCGTCGCAAAGATGGAGGAGCATGTGGCCGACGCGCTCGAAAAGGGCGGGCGGCTGCTCGCAGGCGGCAAGCGCAGCGCACTCGGCGGTAGCTTCTACGAGCCAACCGTCATTGCTGGCGTCACCCAGTCGATGAAAGTTGCCAGCGAAGAAACCTTCGCTCCGCTCGCGCCCATCATCGCCTTCAAGGATGAAGCCGATGTGATCTCCATGGCGAACGACAGCGAGTTTGGCCTCGCCTCCTATTTCTACGCCAAGGACATAGCGCGTGTCTTCCGTGTCGCCGAGGCGCTGGAGGCCGGAATGGTCGGCGTCAACACGGGCATGATCGCAAACGAGATGGCGCCGTTCGGCGGCATCAAACAGTCAGGTCTCGGGCGCGAGGGTTCGAGGTACGGCATCGAGGGCTTCCTCGAGTTGAAGTATGTCTGTGTTGCCGGACTGTGAAGGTGGGCCTTCGACTACGACATTCTCGTCATCGGCGGCGGCATCAATGGCTGCGGCGTCGCGCGTGACGCGGCCGGCCGCGGCTACAAGGTACTGCTAACCGAAATGAACGACTTCGCCAGCGGCACGTCTTCGGCCTCCACCAAATCCTGCAGAGCGCGCTCGTTTGATTTTTCAGACTATGTTGGACTAAATGTCCTCGGTCTGCCAAAAGTCCTTGAGGACGCGATTGCCGTTATCTTATAGAACGGGGTCGGGCGACCGATTGACGTCACGTTGCTGCCGCGAGATCACGCTGGCCGTCCTACTATTTTTTGCCTTCTGACTCCGGTCGGCAACGGTAGCGGGTACGTTTTTCCCGTCGGATCGATCTGCTGGACCCTTGCAGCAACCCGGGTCGCTTTGGCGGTCAGTATCGTGGTATCGCCGGTTCGATTCCCATCAAGGCGGCCCGCCTAAACAATGACGGAGCTGCAGTTCCGATCCCTTCGAGGCGTGGTGGGCCACACCTGCCTGCGTCATTCATGAAAACCAGTCAGAATGACCTTCCCAAATAGCCCGCCGGCCTCCATTCGTCGATGGGCGTCCGATGTAGCCGTGATTGGATATACCGCGCCAATGACCGGCCGTAGCTCCTTTCCCATCATCGGCAGCATCTCGTCCCGGAACCGGCGGATCATCGCTCTCTTCTCCAACCGCGACCTGGATTTCATGACCGTGCCCATCAATTGTATGTGGTTGTGAAGCAAGATATCGAGAGGAATAATGGCATTGTCATCGCGCCCCAGCAGGCCGACCTGAACGAGGCGACCGCCCGGCGCGAGGCTTCTGATGTTGCGCGCCAGATAGGACCCGCCGACGAAGTCGATGATCAGATCCACACCGCGAGAAGCTGTCGCGTCAATGCTCTCTGCCTCGAAGTCGGCCTGCTTGTAGTCGAACACAGCATCTGCACCGAGCGATAGCACATTTTCGATGTTGCTTGTGGACGCCGTGGCCAACACCGTAGCTCCGACAGCCTTTGCGAGTTGAACGGCAGCCGATCCGACTCCGCCCGCGGCAGCATGAACGAGAACTGTCTCACCTTCCGCAGCTTTGCCGAGGTGCGAAAGCGCCTCCCAAGCAGTCACGAAACTTTCCATGACCGCGGCTGCGTCGATGAAGGACAGGCCGGCCGGAATGACCGCGGCCATGCCGCTGTCGAGACGCGCATACTGGGCATAGGCGCCACCACCGACAATGCCCATGACAGGGTCGCCAACGGCAAAGCCGCTGGCTGCCTTTCCGACGGCTATCACTTCTCCTGCGACCTCAAGGCCCAGAATGTTGCTATCGCCGTAAGTCTGAGAACCGTAGACACCTTCACGTTGAAGAAGGTCAGCGCGGTTTACACCTGCCGCCATGACCTTAACCAGGAGGTCGTCGGGACGCACCTCAGGCATTGGAGCTTCGCCAAGCCGCATGATATCTGCGCCTCCGAAGTCATCGAAGATGATCGCTTTCATCGCAAGGGTCCTTACTTCGAAAGCGCGCGCCGGGCGATGCTGGCGGCAAATAGCGGAGTTTCGCGCCGGTTATGGTCTCCGCCTGCAGCCTGGCGGGCTGCTGCAGCGTCTTCATAGGTGACGCCACGGTCTTGGATAAAGGTCATGAACGCATCCGTCGGATGGGCGGTGACCTTGTTGGTGTAGCGCGTCCTGCGGTCGTCGATCTTCTCGGCAATGAGCTCCCAGACGACATTGACCTGGGTGCGTCCGTTGGCGGTGAAGACATCCGAAATCGAGTTCATGCGGCAATAGGCTGGTTCAGCAACCTCGGCGACATAGTGCTGCACGACGAGGCCCGAGCCGATCTGCTCGACATTGATCGACATGCGACGGCCGTCGTCGGTCCAGGTGACGCCGGCTGCGATGTGGTCGGGCGGGCAGCAGCCGAGATATTCGGCTTCGGGCAGGTTGAAGAGCCAATCGGCGATGTCGATCTTTTCGAGCGGAACGTCAATCTGTGCGGAATAGGCGGATTGTGAGAGAATTGTATCGAGGACCTTGACCATGGGAGTGTTCCTTCTGTTTGGTGAGCAAAACTGCCCGTTGACGAGAAGGAATGTGCTCCTGATGCCCTCGAATGATAACCAACTGAATGGTCGGAACGGTTTTGCGTCGTAGGCAAAGATGAGGGACCCACGCTTCGCCGAACATCTGGCGGTTTATGTCGACGTCGTCCGCGCGGGCAGCTTTTCGGCCGCGTCCCGGCGTCGGGCTGTCACTCCCTCGGCTATCGTCCGTCAGGTCGATGCGCTTGAGCAGGACCTGGGAGTCCCGCTCCTTGTGCGCTCTACACGGGCGCTATCTTTGACGGACGCGGGACGTCACCTTTTTGAACGGGCGCAGCGCTTGCTTGACGATCTCGCCGATACCCATGCCGAGGTTGCAGCGTTTGACAGTGCGGTCAGCGGCACGCTGCGGATCGCTTGCTTCCCGACCTTCGGAAAACGCTATGTCATTCCTGTTCTGGCGTCGCTTGCGCAGCAACACCCGAGCTTGCATGTCGAGCTGGATCTGACCGAGCGGCTGGCCGACCCGGTTGCAGAGCGGCTCGATTTGGTGGTGAGAATGGGAGAGCTATCGGACAGCACGCTGATCGCGACCAAACTGGCACCTCACGATCGCATCGTCGTGGCGAGCCCTACTTATCTTGAGCACTATGGCGTGCCGGACAGTGAAGACGCGCTCCGCCAACATCGTGTCCTCGACAAGCTCCATGGCAATGATCTTCTTGGCTGGTCGCATATTGTCGGGGCGCCGACTGCAGAAACTTGTGAGCACGTCGTCTTCCGGTCCGACGATTTTGAAGCGTTGAACGGGGCCGCGATCGAGGGAATGGGTGTGGCATTCCTGCCGAGCTGGGTCTCAGGACCTTCAGTCCAGGTGGGTGACCTTGTGCGCCTTTCGCTATCGGGCGAAGGGTGGAATGAGAGGCCTTCGGGGATCTACCTCCTGCGCGCGCTCCAAGTGCCATCTGCCAAAGTCAGGGCATTCACAGAGGCGCTGAAAAGTCATATCGGGGCTCCACCACGCTGGAACTGAAGGGGCGGTGACCGCAAGCTGGCTTCCCTAAAAGCCGACGCGATAGCCGCCAGTCATAGTTGCAGTGGTGCGGCAGAGTCCGTTCAAGACTCCCACGAGGATTTACCAGCAGCAGCAAGCGGCGCGATCTGCTGGCTGTTCAGACGATTGGTAAATTACCAGGAGCAGAACGCTTATTGGTGGGCCCGGCAGGACTCGAACCTGCAACCAATCGGTTATGAGCCGACGGCTCTAACCATTGAGCTACAGGCCCCACCAGCAAAGTTTCTAAGGACAACACTCCGATTGATCAAGCTCAGGTCGCGATGAATTTCTTCGCAAACTCTGGCTCTAAGAGGGGATTAGGTCCGAGCCGTCGACGTCAGCAATCTCATATTCCGTCCCAACATCCCCGATCGCCGCCTGTTCGTATAACCAGTCACTGGCACGCCGTGGGCGGAGACGCAGCTGATCTCCCGCAAGTCTGGGGTCGAGACGACTGGCCGATGAAGGCGCTTTGCGATGATCGCCTCGGTTTGAGATGCGCGCGTACGATCGGAAGTGAGAATCTCGACGTCGCTGCCACCAGCCAGTCGCTCGGACGCTACCCTCGCATCAATCTCACCACGTAGAATTTGACCTGTGTCATACCAGCCGCCGATAGACCGGAAAAAGCCTCACGACAAATAGTCTTTCATGAGGCTTTTTCCGGTAGTTCTCCTCGAACTTGCTATTGAGGCGACAGTTTCGCGTCGACGGGAAGCAGTTTCGAGTTGTGGTCAGCGTGATGGCGAAGTACTGAACGGATAGCAACTGTTCGTTGTCGCGGAAAGTGAGGGGGACACGTGAAGGTCTTCTTTGATGTGGACGGCGTGCTGATCGACGGCTGGCATGCGGATTTCGCCCGTCGCAAACCTTGGGATGTGACGATCGAAGCCGACTTGGGCGTCGACCGCGATGCGTTTCAGCTCCTATTCTTCGGCAACCCGGCAAAGGGGGCTGCCTCGCCTATGTTCGAATGTGTCACCGGACGCCGTGACCTGAAGGAAGCCTTGGCAGCCGTTCTTCCCCAAACCGGGTACAAGGGCGGGGTAGATGACTTCGTGCGCTATTGGTTCGAGAAGGATTCGAACATCAATCCCGAGGTTTTCGACTTGGTCCGGAAGTTACGCGAGCGCGGAGCACAAACCTTCGTTGCGACTGGCCAGGAGCATCATCGCGCGGCTTACTTGTGGAACGAGCTGCACTTCGCAAACCACTTCGATCGGCTCTTTTATAGCGCCGAGATCGGCGTGCCGAAGAAAGATCCACGCTTCTTCGAGGCCATCAATCGGGCGCTCGAGATCGACCCCGAAGAGCGACCGCTGTTCTTCGACGATCAGCCGGAAATTGTCGAGCTGGCCAGCCGTGCCGGATGGGATGCGGCTATCTTCACCTCAGCACGGAACATTCAAAAGCACCCGCGCCTCAGAGATTTATGGGTGTAGCAGAATTCAAGTTAGCCCATTCGGCAGGCGAGGGATACAAAATGCGCCTTAACCAAGTGACAGTGACTATGGCCGACCTGGATGCGGGTTGGCGGTTCTACTGCACTCTCGGTCTCAAACCCATCGTGGACGCCCGTCCTCGCTATGCACGTTTCGTCTGTCCGGACGGCGACAGCACCTTCTCATTATATCGAGGTGAGAACGGTGGCGGCGGGACTTCGATATATTTCGAGTGCGAGAACGTGGACGAGACTGTCTGCAACCTGAAGGAGGCTGGTCTTGGGTTCGTCAGCGATCCCGAGGATAAGAGCTGGCTTTGGCGCGAGGCAGAGCTGTTTGATCCCGGCGGTAACCGCATCATTCTGTACTTTGCTGGACCGAACCGTATCGATCCTCCATGGCGGGTCACGCGTCTCGAAGAGAGAAGGATTATGCCGTCGTCCTGTAAAGTTTATGCTTTAAATAAAGGAAAGGCCTGCAATTACAAAAACGTCTGTCTTCCCACACCTACTCTTGGGCAGAATTCGGGGGGAGCGGGAAAAAGCTGGGGTTAGGCTGCGAGGTTGAGCTTTGCCTGTTTGAGACGGCCGTCCGCGACAGCGGCTCGGACTTGAAGAACCCGATGAGCGCCGATTGGTGTCCAACGCATTTGCCGCTTCTTATTCATACGGGCATTGACGAGGCTGTTGGCGGCACTTTCCGCCGGCGAACTGGATATCGGCTGACCGGACCAGTATCGCCGACAGTAGTTGACGATCGAAGCTGCGTTCTGCCCCAGGTAGGTGCCAAGATTGTTGATCAGCTCGTATAGCCGCCTGAGTTTGCCGGGGGCGTCGCGAAATCCGGCATGCTGATCCAATTGGGCGAGCATCTGCTTTACGGCTTCGCTTGCCTCTCGGACATATCCGCTCCAGAGGAGATGCCGAAGCCTGGGCACATGGACCGCAACGTTTTGCAGATAGACATCCAGATTTTGCAGATGCCTGATGCCCTCCCAGGCCTGCTCAATGTGCCGCAGCCGCATCGACAGGTGAAACCAGTCGAGAATATGCGTGACGGGCTGGCGTGTTGCGCTGAGGACGATGCTCTGCAGTCCGACCTCTCCGTCACTAAAGACGGTGACGTCTCGGCCAGGCAGCCATCCTTGCGCGCGCATCGCCGCGCGAACGATATCGTGTTTGCCGGTAGCGATATTCGGCGCACCGGCAAACTGACGCGGTGCTCAGCCTAGCGCAACAACGCGTCCCATCGCGATCTCGAAATGCCGGCTTTGATAGCCGGGAACCGCGCGAATATAGGCGCCATCTATGAAAACGGAAACGGGAGACTTGCCGGCGCGACTGATACGATAGGGGCCTGCGACGTCCCACTTTTCGATCTGATCGGCAACCTCGCCCAGCCGGTTGCTCACGGTTCGATGATTATGAGGCCGCGTGGCCGGCACAAAGATATCAAGTACACGGGCTGCTTCTCGAAATGACAACCGGGAGCCCAGTTCGGCTTGGATGCGCTCCAACTCCGGGGTAGCTCGGCCATTCAACAGGGTTTCGACGCATCCCGTGCCCAACCTCGCAGTCGATCCGCATGCACAGCTGCACCACCGCGGCACACGCACGTGGCAAGATCCAAAGAGCGAATGGATCGTGCGGTACCTACTATCATGCACCGAGCGACGGCGATTACAGTCCTGGCACTTCCGATCTCGCTGGGCGGCTTGATCCGTCTGAAACTGCGTCAGTTCCTGTTGTAGGCGCCGCTGTATCTCCTTGGCTTCTTCGAGGGAGAGGCCAAAATCGTTGAGACGGGCCCCATCGAGAGACCGGTCGACCTTGGAAATTTCGCAACGCTGCGACACGCCGTCAATGCCAACAAGCTCGACCGAGATGATCATCTTTAATTGCGACGCCAACGAATGCCCCTTCAGTAAAGGCACCTGCTTACCCGAATTTTCTTACCCCCACCTTTTTCCCGCTCCCCTCATTGAAATCGTTGCGATGAGAGTCTCATGATTAAGTGCAAAACGACATTAGCCGACAAATGACTTGCCGAAATTGATGTCGCGCAAGACCGTTCCGCTCAGACGCAAGCAGCCGCCACCCGAAGCTATTTGCCAAGCGACAACCTGATGTAGCGCCCGATGATAAGCGCGGCCGGATAGAGGACTTCCTCTTCAGTCCTGGCGTGCAGGATCAGCTTCTCGGCGAAGTCCATATATTTCGGCTTGTTCTCGGCCTTCGCCGCCGCGACCAGTTCGCCAAGCGCTGCCACGATTTGCTTGTGCTCGGCTAGCATTCCATCCAGTTCGGTCTCCAGTCTGTCTGTTAGAGTGAGGACGTCGGCCATCTCGGGCATTAAGGTCCCCTTCGCCAGGGTTGCGAGCAGACCCAGCGGAGGGAGTGCGAATTCTTCTTCGCGGATAAAATGCGGGTGCAAGAGTCTTGCGACCTCTTGTGCGGCTGCCCCAACACGGCCGCCTTCTTTTGTTGCGTCGACCAGTTCCCCGTGAAGTTCGGTGTGCTCCGTCTTGAGCGGTTCAGGGATCTTCCATTCCATGGCTTGCTCCTTTGACGCGGCGCCGAGCCACGGGACATCAAAGGGCACCCGATTCGGTCCCGCGGGGACGGCGGCTCCATCCCCGCCATCATAGGCTCTCCCGGAGAATGGGCAATCTGGTGTCAATCCATCATGCATGGTCTCGGCAACTGGTCCAGCATTCCACCACCAAGCTCTGTTCTTGTGCGTACGATTGTGCAAGTGAGATCGCTCCGAGCCACGCGGCCCACCGGGCCAACTATGCAGACATTTGCGACATCTTGCGTTGTTACGCTATGGCGCGGCGACGGCTGTACGCTTCCTGAAGCGACGGCCACTTCGACTCGCTGCCGGCGAGCGCGATGAGCGCGTCCGTCTTCAGCACGGCATTGGAACGCCCGGCCGTTGCGATCCCACCGCAGTCCACCAGCCTGCTGATGATCCTCGAAACGGTTTCGATGGACATCGCGAGATAGTCGGCGATGTCCAGGCGCGTCATCGGCAAATCGATGACCGTGCCTCGGTTCTGCACCTGGCCGCGTGTCATCAGCAAGAGAAAGGTGACCAGCTTTTCCTCTGCATTCCTTCCCGAAAGCAGCACCATCTGATCCTGAGTTGCAGCCATCTCATCACAGAGTTTCGAGTACGGTTGCTCGTTGAGGTGCGGCTCGCGCTCGCTCAGGCTGCTCGAAGCAGTGTTTCGGCAAGCGACGGACTTCGACGGGCGTGATCGCCTCAACGGTGTAAAGGTAATACCCCTCGGCGAAACGCCGAGCAGATCTCCGTTAGATGCCTACAATCTTAGGGTGAATGCTGCATGTTGGAAAACTAAACGTTGACGCGGCAATCCAAGCCCCTTATAGATGCGGCATCGATCTTTTGCTTGCCGAGCTTTGTCTACCGCGCGATTGGCACCGCGCCTTAAGCGAACTTCCCTTTCAAAAACAGTCGGTTTCTACCTGCGCAGCATAGGCTGCGCGGTTCCTCACTCTATGCTTTGAAAGGGTTCATCATGACCACAGGCACAGTAAAATGGTTCAACTCCACCAAGGGCTTCGGCTTCATCCAGCCTGATAACGGTGGCGCAGACGCGTTCGTGCACATCTCCGCTGTCGAGCGCGCCGGAATGCGCGAACTTGTCGAAGGGCAGAAGATCGGCTTCGAGCTCGAGCGCGACAATAAGTCCGGCAAGATGTCTGCTACCAATCTGCAGTCCGCCTAAAATTGAGATTTGCTTCCCTTTGACCACGGATGTACTGGCACTGCCGGAAGCTGTTTCAACAAGGCCAGGCGTTTTGCCTGGCCTTTTTTGTTTCGGTTGCTAAGCCGAACTAGTTGAGGTTCCAATGATAGAAGCACACAGCAAATCCCGCCAGCAGGCGGAGATCGCCTTCATGAAAGTCCGGACGCAGTTCTTCTCCAAAAACAACGCGATAGAAGAGGTGGAATCCGTCGCTCAGGCCCGGGATGCCAAGACTCTCCGGCTTCGAGAGGCACGTCTTGCAAAGGAGTTGGCCGACCGCTTGTCGGCGCCACCCTACCTCATCGCCAAACGCGCCAAGGCGCGCTGATCTCTGCTACACTCACTATTGGGATAAGAATGAAGAACGCCAGAAAAAACGAAGTCTCCGACCGCCGAGCCGCATCCGCTGACGCCAAAACTGCTCTCCTGAACGCCTACCGAGCGGCAAGGACTGTGGCGGAACCAGCTAGGATGGCAAGGCAGGCCGAACGCGCAGCCATTGCCACCGCTCGTGAAGAGCGGCGTGTTGAACGCGAGCGTCTGAAGCTTGAGGAGCAAAAGCGTATCGAGACCGAGGCGACAGCGCGGCAGGCAGCCGTTGAGGCGGCGGCAGTCGCCGAAACCGAAGCGCGGGCGATCGCCGAAAACCCACGTATAGCGCAGGGATCGAAGATGAGGCGGTGCGGAAGGACAACCGCGACCGGCGCTATGCCAATCGCAAGGCAAGACAAGGATAGCTTTTGCTGCCACCCGACAGCATGGCGATGTCATTCTCGGGACACTCAAAACGAAAGGGAGCCCCGATGGCACCGGATACGAATGAACTCCAGGCGATCAACACGTCGTGGCAAATCGCAATCCAGGAAATCCTGCGCATGGTCATACGTGACATGTACCGTGCCGGCGGCGAGGCAAATTTCAAGGCGCACATCAAACGCATCGAAGAGGCCGCCGTCGACAGCATCTATACCGATCTAAGACTTCGAGGAACCAATGAGTGGACCGAGTTGCTCGTCAAGGAACGGGCGAGCAATTTCGTAACCACCTTGCTGACGTCCTTTACCTACGACCGAGCCTGAATGGGTGCATGTGCGCTAGTTGCGATCGGCGATGTCACGTTGCTTCATCAGGCCGGACAAGGCTTTGGTCTGTGACCTCAGACTGTTGCGCCGGCCACGGCATTCCACAACGCCATCGCGCGGATCCGATGAATGACGCGCGATGGGAAAGCGCTGGTTCTTGTAGCTGATGGTCGGTTCGCTCATCCCCGCCAAATTATCCGCCAACCTTTAAAGCCACAGACAACGTGATATCACCCGTGCAACGCCTTCAGGGAAGGCGTGTCGGCAAGGCGAACACCGGAACGGATCAATTGTGCGCATGTTCGGGACCGTTTCGAATTCGCGTTCTGGATGCCAGATTTGCGCGCACCGAAAGAAGATTCTTGGAGCAAGCCTGACTGGCGACCGCAGGAGCCCGGTCGCTCGCGGTCCAGTGAGAATGAAAGAGGAAGTCACATCGGCCACCGTGCCTCCATCTAGGATGTTGGAAAATCTCATAGGGATTGCCCATGGCGAGTATAGGCTCTGCTTCGCGTATGACGGGCTAATCCGGCTCAGTTATCCAGACGATTCCGAGGCAAGAAGCGTTCGGATGCCTGCTTTAACGGAACGCCATTGCGACAGGCCATTTTTCTCTGGCATCGACCCTTCAACGACTAGCGATAGGTCACGAAAGTTTTCCCCTTGTAAGTTTGGTTGCGGATGATGGAGGCGTGCTACTCCACTAGCCAGCGCTACCTTTCCGGGGTACGGCTTCTCCGACAAGCCCAAGATCCGACAAGCCCAAGAACGGAGACTGGGCACCGCCTCATGTAGCCAAGGCATGGCACGAACTCATGCTGAGGCTTGAATACAAGAGCTACGTGGCTCAGGGTGGCGACTGGGGCGCGATCATCTCCGAGTTGATGGCAATCCAGGCTCCGGCTGGCCTGCTTGGATGCCGGGTACCGTGCCACCGGAGATCGTCCAGCTTGTCCGGACGCGTCAACCCGTGCCCGAGAACCTCTCGAGCGACGAAAAGGCCGCGTTCAAGTCGCAGGACGTGTTCTACAATCAAGGCTTCGGCTATGCCGAAATGATGAACACGCGTCCGCAAACAAGGGCTACTCCCTTGCGGACTCGCCAGCGGGCATGGCTGGTTTCTATTACGAAAAGTTCGCCACCTGGAGGTACACCGACGGACATCCCGAAAAGGCGTTTACCAAGGACGAAATCCTGGACGCCATTACCCTGTATTGGCTCACCAACACAGATACGTCGTCGTCACGTTCCTACTGGGATGCAGCCCAATTGGGTGAGGTCCGTTCGCCCGGAGAACGATCAAAAAGTTGCCTGTCGGTGGCGACACGTCCAGCCATGCGCTCGGCGAAATGGGCATTTCCGCCCTCACGCTGAAAATGCCACTGCCGCAAACGCCCGGCTCTCCGCTATGCATTGCCCATGGCGGCCCGGCGGACGGCCTGCAGATTGCGCTCAAGGGCGGTCAGGTTGGAGGCGACGACTACTTCTCCATGATCCGGGCTGGCGAGGTCTAACAGCCGAAAACACGGTTTTGCCTCCTTCTTTCTCAGGCGCCGGCGGCTGATGGCACAGTCGCGCCCGCATATCGCCTTCGCTCGGCCCGCCGCTTGCTGCATGCCTGTCGGGCCGCTGAAAGGTGCTCTGGCTGCGATCCCGACGGCCACCCAACCTCCGTCTTTCCAATTATTCAGCGGGCGGCTCCGCGCCGAATACTGTGGGCGGGATATCCGTGGCCGGCATTCCACCATGCCGTAGGTGCTGTCAATCGTGGCGCTTCGATCGAGCGACGAACGGGACATGCCGACATCAAACTGCCTCGGGCAATCCCGGCAATGCGAGTGTTTGTCAGTCATATAAACAAACCTGTAATACAAGTTTGACATATGTTCGATAATCTGTCTAAGTATGTGTTATACAGGATGGCTCAGTAAGCCGGCCCAATTCGCGTACCGGAGGAACAATGATCATCACCGACGTCGAGGTGCGGGTTTTCCGCACGACCACACGCCGCCACTCGGACAGTGCTGGTCACGCGCATCCCGGCCCGCCGCATCAGGTCGAGCAGGCAATGCTGACAATTCGCACGGAAGACGGTCACGAGGGGCATTCCTTTACGGCGCCGGAGATCGTCCGGCCGCATGTCATCGACAAGTTCGTCAAGAAGGTGTTGATCGGGGAAGATCATCGCGACCGCGAACGGCTGTGGCAGGATCTCGCCCATTGGCAACGCGGTTCTGCAGCACAGCTCACGGACCGCACCCTGGCGGTAGTGGATTGCGCGCTGTGGGATCTGGCAGGGCGTACCTTGAAGCAACCTGTATACAAGTTGATCGGGGGTTATCGCGACAAGGTGCTCGCCTATGGTTCGATCATGTGTGGTGATGAGCTTGAGGGCGGCCTTTCAACCCCCGAGGACTATGGGCGCTTCGCCGAGACCCTCGTCAAGCGCGGCTACAAAGGCATCAAGCTGCACACCTGGATGCCGCCGGTCAGCTGGGCTCCGGACGTGAAGATGGACATCAAGGCCTGCGCCGCTGTGCGCGAAGCCGTGGGGCCGGATATTCGCCTGATGATCGATGCCTTCCACTGGTATTCCCGCACCGATGCGCTTGAACTCGGGCGGGGGCTCGAAAAGCTGGACTTCGACTGGATCGAGGAGCCAATGGATGAGCAGTCGCTTTCTTCCTACAAGTGGCTCGCCGACAATCTCGACATTCCCGTCGTTGGCCCGGAAAGTGCTGCCGGCAAGCATTGGCACCGTGCGGAGTGGATCAAGGCGGGTGCGTGCGACATCCTTCGCACAGGCGTCAACGACGTCGGCGGCATTACGCCGGCGCTGAAGACGATGCACCTTGCCGAAGCATTCGGCATGGAGTGCGAGGTGCACGGCAACACCGCGATGAACCTGCATGTCGTGGCCGCCACCAAGAACTGCCGCTGGTACGAGCGCGGCCTGCTGCATCCGTTCCTCGAATATGACGACGGGCATGACTACCTGAAGTCGCTGTCCGATCCAATGGATCGCGATGGCTATGTGCACGTGCCGGATCGTCCGGGGCTCGGCGAGGAAATCGACTTCAGCTTCATTGAAAACAACCGCGTGCGGTGACGAGCGGGGACCTTGCGATGAAAACCGTTCTCGCTTTCGGAGACAGCCTGACCTGGGGCGCCGACCCGGCAACGGGCCTGCGACATCCGCCGGAAGGGCGATGGCCTGAGGTTCTGGGCGAAACACTCGGTGGCCTGGCAAGGATCATCCCTGAAGGCCTCGGCGGCCGCACCACCTGCTACGACGACCATGCGGGCCCCGCATGCCGCAACGGCGCCAAGGCGCTGGAAGTGACGCTCGCCAGCCACATGCCGCTCGACCTCGTCATTGTCATGCTCGGGACCAATGACATCAAGCCTGTCCATGGCGGGCGGGCAGAGGGGGCCGTTTCCGGCATGCGCCGGCTCGCGCAGATCGTCGAAACCTTTCCCTACAAACCGAAGGGGGCGAAACCGAAGCTTTTGATCGTTGCGCCGCCTCCCTGCTCACCCGGGCCTGGCGGACATCCGGCGGCGGGCCGCAGCGTGGCCGAATCCGAGCGGCTGTCTCCGCTCTACCGCAAGCTCGCAGAAGAGCTCGGCCACCCGTTCTTTGATGCTGGCTCGGTCACGCGGGCGTCGGAGATCGATGGGGTGCATCTCGAGGCCGCGAACACGGCAGCAATCGGACGGGCGCTCGCCGTGCCTGTCGGCGAAATTCTTGGCTGATCCGGTCTTTGCCTGTGGAGGAACAGGCCGGCGGATCTTGTAATCGGAAGGCCGCTTCCCGAGTGGACGGCCGCAAAGGAGGAAGCATGAAACACTTTCTAGCAACGGTCGCATTCAGTGCGCTTCTCGTCACGACGATGCCCCATGTCGTCCTGGCCGAAACACCGGAAGATCAACTCGTCGTCGCCACGACCATGAGCAATATTTTGACCCTCGACCCGGCCGCCATCACCGGTCGCGAGACGGTCCAGGTGCTGAACAACATCTATGACACGCTGGTCGTGCTCTCGCCGCAGGACCGCAGCGTTCAGCCGCGGCTGGCAGAACGCTGGGAAGTGGCCGACGACCGCATGTCGATCCGGTTCCACCTGCGCAGCGACGCCAAGTTTGCTTCCGGCAATCCCGTCACCGCCGAGGACGTCGCCTGGAGCCTGAAGCGTCTGCTTGCGCGCAATCTGGCGCAATCGTCCTTCCTCAAGACCCGCGGCTTTACGCTGGAAGCGGCCGACAAGCTGTTCGTCGTCGAAGACGATCGCACCTTCGTCTTGCATCTGGCGAAGGCTGACGACCCGAACCTGATCCTGATGATCCTCGCGCAAAACGGACCCGGCTCGATCATCGACAGCAAGGCGGCGCTCGAAAACGAGAAGGACGGCGATCTTGGGGCCGCATGGCTGACCTTGAATTCGGCCGGCTCCGGTCCGTTCACGCTGACGCAGTGGAAGTCGAACGAATTCATCATTCTCACCCGCAATGGCGAGTACTGGGGCGAGGCGCCGGGAATGAAGCGTGTATTGCTGCGCCACCTGCCGGAATCGCAGTCGCAACGCCTGCTACTGGAAAAGGGTGATATTGACGTTGCCTATTCGCTTCAGGCGCCGGATCTGAAGTCGCTGGAAGCGGACGAGGCGATCACGATCGAATCGACCCCGGGCTCGGGCTTTTACTACCTCAGCGTTTCGATGAAGGACGAACGGTTCGCCAACAGGAAGGTCCGTGAGGCGCTTCGTTATCTCATCGACTACGAAGGTCTCGACAAAGCGGTGATGCCCTACTACGGCAAGCTGCACCAGCGGCCGCTGTCGACGGGGGTCCTCGGCGCTTTGCCGGATGAAGGCTACAAGCTGGATGTCGCGAAGGCCAAGGCCCTGCTTGCCGAGGCGGGCTATCCGGACGGCTTCAAGACCACCTTGCGCGTCCTTTCCGAAGACCCCTTCATGAAGGCGGCGACCGCCATCCAGAACACCCTTGGCCAGGCGGGTATTCAGGCCGAACTCATTAGCGGCTCGGGAGACCAGATCTACGGCGCGATGCGTGAGCGCAATTTCGAACTGCTGCTTGGCCGTGGTGGCGGCGGCCAGCAGCCGCACCCGGACAACAACCTCAGGTCCGTTGCCTATAACCCGAACAATTCTGATGACGCGAAGCTCACCAACTACCAGAGCTGGCGTACCAGCTTCTTTGACGAAAAGCTGAACAAGATGATCGAGGAGGCGCTGGTCGAGCGCGACACCGCCAAGCAGATCAAACTTTATGAAGGCGTACAGACCTACATGGACGAGATCGTCATGTCGATCCAGCCGTTCTCGGAAGTCGTCGACACAGCAGCCTTCCGAAGCGACGTGAAGGGCATGATCGTCAGCCCCTGGCTTTCGCGTTTCGAAGGGGTGAAGAAGGAACGGTAATCCCGGCCCTTGGCCTGTATCGAATCTAAAAAGGCGCGTCGCGAGACGCGCCTTTTTCCGTTTTTTGCGAGCGCAAATGAAACCGCCTGTCGCTTTAAGGAACGCCGCCCCTTACTCTCTTGAAATGATCGGGAACGGCGCCGGCGGCAACGTCAGGATCGACCGCCGTAAGTCCGGCCACGGCTTGACGCGGCGACCGGCGCGAGGTCGGACATGTGCTTCACCTGACCCCCATCTCGATCGATGCGGTGTTGTCCGCAGTGAATCCCGCTGCGCCTCATGTCGGTGAACGAGCGCCGTGCGCGGGAGCACGAAAATGCTCGAGGGCGCGCGGCGGTTCTTGGGGCAGCTGCAGGCCGCAACCGCGTTTGGGCCGACATTGCCGACGTCGGGCATGGTGAATTGCCGATAAACTCCAGTGCTCGTCCCCCGCAGCAAGAAAGGCCCGGCAAAGAAAAAGCCCGGCACTGGGCCGGGCAAGTCGGGGGAGAATTTTGTTCACGCATCGCAGGCCGAGGAGGGTAGCCTTGCAATGGAGTTGGCTTGCGGGAGCTTCAGTGCGCGCCCTCATATTCCAGCGAGGCGCCGATCAGTTCGCGGGCATAGGGATGGGTCGCGCGATTTCCGGGGATCGCCTCGCGCGGCAGAACTTCGGTGATTTCGCCATGGAGCATGACGGCAAAGCGGTCGCACATATGGTCGACCACGGCGAGATCGTGCGTCACCATGATGTAGGTGAAGCCACGTTCTTCGCGCAGGCGCTGAAGCAGGTTGAGGATCTCCGCCTGCACCGAAACATCGAGCGCCGACGTCGGCTCGTCGAGCAGCAACAGCGATGGCTCGAGGATCAACGCGCGAGCGATCGCCACCCGCTGCCTTTGGCCGCCGGAGAGTTGGTGAGGGAACCGGTCGAGGAACGAGATCGGGAGGCCGACATCGGTGATGGCCTTGCGCATGCGCTCTTCGCGGTCACCAAGTTTGTGGATGACGAGCGGCTCGTTGAGGACGGTGCGCACCGACTGGCGCGGATGCAGCGAGCCGTAAGGGTCCTGGAACACCATCTGCAGCATGCGGCAACGCTTGATGAGCGGCATGTCGCGCACCGGCTTTCCGCCGATGAGAATGTCACCGGTCCAAATGTCTGTCAGCATCGAAACGCAGCGCAGGACTGTGGATTTGCCCGAGCCGCTTTCGCCAACGAGCCCGAAGCACTCGCCGGGTTGCACCGAGAAGGTGACGCCTGGAAGAACCTTGGCGGCCGTTGGACCCGTGCCGAAGGTGATAGCGAGATCGCGGCATTCGACTGAAACGGACATCAGGCAATTTCCTCCAGCCATTCAGGACGGCGATCAAGCACGGCAAGCGGTGCGCGCCCGCCGCCGATCCGCGGCTGCGCCGCGAGCAAGCCGCGCGTATAGGGATGCTTGGCCTTGTCGAGGTCCGCAGCCGCCAAGGTTTCAACGATTCGACCGGCATACATGATCAGGACGCGGTCGCAGAAGTTACGCACCAGGTTCAAGTCATGGCTGATCATGATGAGGCCGATGCCGCGATCCCGGACAAGACCATCAAGGATGTTCAGCACCTGCAGCCGCACCGTCACATCGAGCGCCGAAGTCGGCTCGTCAGCGATGACGAGGTCCGGGTCGGCAAGCAGCATCATGGCGATCATGACACGCTGGCCCATGCCACCGGATATCTCGTGCGGATATTGGTCGTAGACGCGCTTCGAGTCGCGGATCTTCACCGCTTCAAGCATGGCAAGGGCCTTGTCGCGCGCTTCGGCCTTCGAACACCTGAAGTGCCGCAGATAGGTTTCCGCCACCTGGTCGCCGACGCGGCGAATGGGGTTCAGCGAAAACTTCGGATCCTGCAGGATCATCGACATGCGCCGGCCGCGGACCTTGAGCATTTCCTTTTCGGAGAGCGACGGCAGATCGAGCTCGGCAAAGCGAAGCCGGTCGGCGGTGATGGTTGCGCCGGGCAGAAGGCGCAAAAGCGCGCGTCCGACCGTCGATTTGCCGGAGCCGCTTTCACCGACGATACCGAGACGCTCGCGTCCCAGAGTGAAGGAGACGCCGCGCACTGCGTCCGTCGGAGCGCCGCCATAGCGGATGCGCAGGTTCTCGACTTCGAGAATGGTCTTTTCCATGGGGCTATCTCCGGTTCATCTGCTTCGGATCGAGCGCGTCACGCAAACCGTCGCCAAGCAGGTTGAATGCGAGACTGACGGAAAGGATGGAGATGCCCGGGAAGGTGACGAGCCACCAGCTGTCCAGCATGTACTTGCGGCCGGTCGCAATCATCGCGCCCCATTCCGGAAGCGGAGGTTGCGCACCGAGCCCGAGGAAGCCGAGGCCGGCGGCGGTCAGGATGACTGTCGCCATGTTCAACGTCAGTCGGATGAGGACCGAAGGCAGGCACATCGGCATGATCGACTTGAAGATGATGCGCGTCGAGGAGGCCCCTTGCAGTCGCGCAGCCGAAATGTAATCCGCCTTGCGGAAGGTCATCGCCTCGGCGCGCGCCAGCCGTGCGATGGGCGGCCAGGAGGTGAGCGCGATCGCGATGATGGCGTTGTTCAGGCTTGGACCGAGCGCTGCGACGAAGGCGAGCGAGAGAATGAGGCTCGGGAAGGACAGGAAAATGTCGGTGATCCGCATCATCACCGTATCGACCTTGCCACCGAGGTAACCGGCCGTCGTGCCGATGATGAGACCGATCGGACCGACGAGGATCGAGACGAGGAAGATGATCGTGAGCGTGATGCGCGCGCCAAAGACCAGCCGGCTGAAGATGTCTCGGCCAAGCTCGTCGGTGCCGAACAGGTGACCGTTGCCGGGCGCCTGCAAGGTGTTGGCGAGATCCTGCGCATAGGGGTCATGGGTGGCGATCAGCGGCGCGAAGGCGGCGACAAGGACAAGCAACGCCAGCACGAAAAGACCGAAGGTCGAAGTCGGGCTCTTCAGCAGGAAAAGAACGATGTTCTTCAGCGCTTGAACGGGTGCCGGCAGACGGAAGGTGGGTTGAACGCGTGCGTCCATCAGCGTGTCCTCGGGTCGAAGATGCGGTAGAGAACATCGGACAGGAGGTTGAGCCCGATGAAGATGATGCCGACGATCAGCACGCAGGTCATGACAGCATTCATGTCGCCGGTAATGAGATTGCTGGTGAGATATTGGCCAAAGCCCGGCCAGGCAAAAACCGTCTCGATCAGCACGGCCCCTTCGAGCAGCGAGCCGTAGGCAAGCGCAATGATGGTGACCAGCTGGACGCGGATGTTGATAAAGGCGTGTTGCCAGATCGTCTGGCTGCGCGAAAGACCCTTCACCCGCGCTGTCGTCACATATTCCTGGCCGAGCTGGTCGAGCATGAAGCTGCGCGTCATGCGCGTGATATAGGCGGATGAGGAATAGCCAAGGAGAGCAGCCGGCAGGATGATGTGGTTGACGGCGGACCAGAAGACATCCATCTCACCAGCCACCAGGCTGTCGATCAAGAGGAAGCCGGTTCGTTCCTCGACAAGGCCGATATAGAACTGGTCCATCCGCCCGCTGCCACCAACGAGGCCGAGATGGGCGTAGAAAACGATCAGCGCGATCATGCCAGTCCAGAAGATCGGCATAGAATGACCGAAGAGGCTGAAGACGCGCACGACATGATCCGGCCAGCGATCCTTGTTGACGGCGGCTAGGACGCCGAGCGGAACGCCAAGCCCCGCGCCGATGAGGATCGCGAAGGTGGCAAGCTCGATCGTCGCCGGCATCACATGCAGGATATCCTGGATGACAGGCTGGCCGGTGCGAATGGAGGTACCGAAATTGCCGGTGAAGACGTCTCCCAGGTAATAGAAGAACTGTTCCCAGAGCGGTCGGTCGAGACCCAGCGAGCGGTAGACCTGCTCGTACGTCTCCCGGGTCGCATCTTCTCCGACGATGGCGCGAACGGGGTCGGCGGGCATCAGCCGGCCGATGAAAAAGGTCAGGAGAAGCAGGCCGAGCAGCGTGACCGCGATGGTCCCGATCTGTCCGGCCGCGCCATAGAAGCGGATGCGGCGTAGTGACATAGTTCCTCCGTGTGTCAGTCGCCTGAAGGTAAGGCGGTACAGGCTCCTATCCTGTATGACAACTTTGGCAAACCTGTCACAGGTTTGTCATGCTGTCAAGCCAAACCGGTCACAGGAAATCGTCGCGCCGGGGCGTGAAGCAGTCGATAAGCTCGCCCGCCTCAAGGCATTGGCACCCGTGCTCGGTGTCTCCGGGGATAACGAGACTATCGCCTGCCTGCAATTCATAGGCCTCCCCGTTGCGGAAGAACCGGAAACGGCCGCGCGCCACATAGGTGGATTGCACGTGCGAATGTCTGTGCAACTTGCCTTTGGCGCCGGATTCGAAGCGAAACGACACGACCATGAGTTCGGGGGAATCGGAAAGAACCTGACGGGTGACGCCAGCGTCCGGCGACACTGCGGGGAAAGTGGGAAGAGTCATGTGAACCTCGGCGATGTTGTATAACATCATCACCATACATGTTCTCATACTTGTATGACAACTATGTTGTCGGCTTCCCGATCAATTTTCTTCGATTGCCATGGTGCGCGAACGCAGAAGCACCTTGTAGCGCTCCAGGCTTCCACGAAGGTGGGCGCGCATCCGTTCACGCGCGGCTTCCGCATTTCCCTCGATGATGGCATCGACGATCTGGCCGTGCTCCTCCTGCAGGTGGAGGTTATAGTCCTTCGGGCGCGATCCGGGCGCCGACCCCTGCAATTCGCCGCGCGGGATGATGCCGGAGCGGATCAGCTGAAGAAACTCCGGGAAGCGTCGGTTCTGAGTGGCCTCCGCAATCGCCAGGTGAAGCTCGAAATCAGCGTCACGCGTGGGCGCGCCCGATTGCAGGCATTCGCCGACACGGTGATGGGCCTCGAGGATTGCCTCTATCTGTGCCGCCGAGCGACGAGATGCAGCAAGCCCAGCTGATTCCACCTCGAAAACCGTCCTCAATTCAAGGAGTTCGATCACCGAGGAAATCCGTTGCGTTGCAAGGTCCTTGAAGGGCTGGTTCTTGTCCTGCTGGGTTTCAAGGGCAAAGATGCCGGCGCCCTTGCGTGCCTCGACAAGACCGTCTGCGCGCAGGATCGCGATCGCCTCCCGAACGACAGTCCGGCTGACGGAATATTCCTTTGTGAGGGCGCTTTCGCTCGGAAGCCTGTCGCCGGGGCGAAATACACCCTCCGTCAGTTCGCGGCGCAGTGCAGCGCTGATCTTCGCCGCCAGCGAGGTGCCGCGAACGTGATTGTTTTCGGCTTCCATTTTCACTCCGCCTGTGTCGAACCTGTCTGGCATGTTAGCCGTTATCTGTTCGAATGCAAGGGCGGCCGCAGACGCGCATACTCAGCGTGCGGCGCGCAACATGGAGCGGTAGCGGATCTGGCTGTTCTTGAGGTGGTTGCGCATCGCTGCGCGTGCTGCATCCTCGTCGCCGTTCTGTATCGCTAAGAGAATTGCTTCGTGTTCGTCCACAAGGCGGCTGAGCTCGTCAGCGGAAAGAACAGCCTCCTCGCCGCTGTCCACGATGGCGCGGCGGGGGATGAGGGCCGGTCCGAGCGCCTTAAGAAACTCGCTAAAGCGCGGATTGTTGGTTGCCTCGGCGATCGCGACGTGAAAGGCGAAATCAGCCTCGGCGGTCGGTTTGCCCGCAGCCGCACAGGCCCTGAAGGCATCAAAGGCTTCGATGAGCTTGCCTTCCTGACCGGGCGAGCGGCGAAGGGCTGCAAGTGCGGACGCGTCGCCCTCGACTGCGGTTCGAAGCTCCAGCATCTCGATCAGCGACGACACCCGCGTGAGGTCGACTTGTTGAAACGGCCGCCGCGCGGACGCGGCCTGCTCCAGCAGGAACACGCCCGCTCCCTGCCGAGGTTCGACCAGGCCATCGGAGCGCAAGGCCGCAATCGCCTCGCGCACGACGGTGCGGCTAACGCCGAATTCCTGGGTGAGCCGCGCTTCGGACGGCAGGCGGTCGCCGGGATGGTAGCGCCCCTTGGCTATCTGGGAACGAAGAGCATCCGTAACCTGCGCCACAAGCGTCTTGCCCTGGAAGGCGGAGGGATCGGATGTCGTCGCTGTCATCATGTAAGGGGCCGCTCCCCAAGATCTTCGTCGGTCCGTTTGTGGATACGCCATCGATGGGTGATGGCGCAATCCGTCGCTACACCGACTTCAGATCCTGAGGCATCAGGCGCTCAGGAATGTTCTGATAGGAGATGGGCCTTAGGAACCGGCGGATGGCCATGGTACCGACCGAGCTTGCGCCGAAATTGGTGGACGCGGGATAGGGACCGCCGTGAACCATCGCATCGCAGACCTCGACTCCGGTCGGATAACCGTTGGTCAGGATACGGCCCGCCTTGCGCTCAAGGATCACCATGAGCTTGCGCGCGAAATCGACATCGCCGTCGTCGAGATGCAGGGTTGCCGTCAACTGTCCCTTGAAACGCTTTGCCACCACGATCATCTCTTCGAAGCTCTCGACCGTGACGATCAGTCCAAGTGGACCGAAGACTTCCTCTGCAAGGACATGATTGCCGAGCCATTCACGCGCCGGGACGAGAAAGAGATTGGGCGTGACATCCCGCTGACCACAGCTTGTGCTGAGAATCTCGCGAACGCCGCCCCCCTTCGATACGCGGTCGCGTCCTTCGCGATAGGCCCTGGCGATGCCTTCGGTGAGCATGACCTGCGGCTCGACGCCTGAAAGTGCTGCGCGGGCAGCTTTCGCGAAGGCGGGCGCCTGCTCGGCAAGGATCACCGCGATGCCCGGATTGGTGCAGAATTGCCCGGCCCCCATGGTGAGTGAACCTGCCCATCCCTTGGCGATCTCCGCGCCGCGCGCCTTGATCGCCTCCGGCAGGAGAAACATGGGGTTCACCGAGCCGAGTTCGCCGAAGAAGGGAATGGGCTCCGGCCGCCCTGCGCAAAGATCGAAGAGCGCCCGCCCGCCGGCAAGTGAACCGGTGAAGCCGACCGCCTTGATCAGCGGGTGCGTCACGAGGCCCGTACCGACGTCGCGGCGGCCACCCTGGATCAGTGAAAACACACCTGGATGCAATCCGTGCGCCTTGATGGCAGCCAGGGCAGCCTCGGCGACGATCTCGCCGGTCCCCGGGTGGGCCGAATGACCCTTGACGACAACAGGGCAGCCTGCCGCGAGCGCCGAGGCCGTATCGCCGCCCATGGTCGAGAAGGCCAGCGGAAAATTGGAAGCGCCGAAGACGGCAACAGGACCGATCGGTCGTTGGATCAGACGGATGTCGGGACGGGGCAGGGGCTTGCGGTCCGGTAGGGCCTCATCATGTCGCCTGTCGAGGTACTCGCCCTTGCGAATATGGGAGGCAAACAGCCGAAGCTGGCCGGTCGTGCGTGCGCGCTCGCCTTCAAGGCGGGCGCCCGGCAATCCGGTTTCCGCGCTTCCGATCTCGGTGATCGCCGCCCCGCGCGCCTCTATCTCGTCGGCGATGGCGTCGAGGAATGCTGAGCGCTCGTCGCGGGTCGAGTAGCCGAAGGACCAGAAGGCTTCCTCCGCGGCCTCGGCCGCTTTGTTCGCCAGTTCGGTCGTTCCGACGGAGAAATCAAAGGCCGGGCCAGACGCCGGCTCGCTCTTGAATGTCTGCCCGGTTGCGATCCATTCGCCTGCGACCAGATGTTTTCCATGCGGCTTGAAGATCATTCATCACTCCCTAAAGATCGGATTGTCGACATAGGCACCGCCCTGAAAGCGAGCCGTGGATTCGTCGGGGCCGGGCTGCGGCGGGGCCTCCGCGAGGCGCGTCCGGAAGGTTTCGGCATTGTCCCTGGGTTTCCAGCCCAGCCAGCCGAGGTGTGCGTTGTCCCACCAACCGGCGTCGTTTGCCGATGCACCCCAGATCACGGGACAGCCCAAAACCGGGACGCGGAAGATCGCCTCGATCAGCGACGCGAAGTCTCCATGAGAAAGCCAGGTCGACAACGTCCGGTAATTCGTTGGCTCTGGCGTACAGGAGCCGATCCGCACCAGCGCCGTCTCCTGCCCGAACTTCTCGAAATACAGGCGCGCAAGCGCCTCGCCGAAGCATTTGGAGACCCCGTAGAGTCCATCCGGGCGAAATGGGGCAAGGGGATCGAGCCGTTCGGCTTGCGGATAGTAGCCGATCGTATGATTGGAGCTCGCAAAGACGATGCGCGGCCGGCCATTTGCGCGGGCAGCCTCAAAGAGATTGTAGAGACCGGCGATGTTTCCGCGCAGGATCCCCTCAAACGGGCCTTCGACCGAAGCTCCGCCAAGATGGACGATACCGTCGCAGCCGGCGACCATGTTGTTCACGGCTTGAGCGTCGGCCAGATCGCATTGAATGAGCTCCTCGCGGTCAGCTGGCGCTCCAAGACCTGTGCGATCAGCAAGGCGGATCGTGTCGGCCAGGCCAGAGAGCCGTGTGCGCATCACGCGGCCAAGCTGACCCGCCGCGCCAGTGATGAGAAGGCGTTTCAATCCAGGTCTTCCCCTTGAGGAGTTGCAATCGAAAATCGAGGTTGGCATTTGCCTCTTGACGTTGTCAGACATATCATACAACTATGCCTAACACATATTACATGTTGGTCGCAATCACTGAAGGAGGACATTCATGCTGACCGTCGAAACGCGGCAGGCCGTCAATCCGGACTACGCAAGGACACTCGACACCGAGGGCCTCCGCAGGCATTTTCTCGCTGAGGACATGTTTCGATCGGGCGAGATCCGGTTGATCTACACCCACTACGATCGCTTCGTGATGGGCGGGGCCGTGCCTGCAGGCAAGCCGCTGACGCTCGACAAAGTGGAGGAAACCAAGACGCCGTCGTTTCTCGACCGGCGCGAGATGGGCATCGTCAATGTGGGCAAAACCGGCACGGTCACGACCGAACAGGGGACCTACAGCCTCAACCGCGGCGACGTTCTCTATCTTGGAATGGGTACGGGGCCTGTAACCTTCTCCGGGGAAGGGCGCTTTTACATCACCTCCTGCCCTGCCCATCGCAGCCTGCCTGCGAAGCTCGTGACCATTGCGGGCAGCAAGGAGGTTAAACTCGGCACGACCGAAACCTCCAACAAGCGCACGATCAACCAGTTCATCCACCCGCTGGTCATGGAGAGCTGCCAGCTTGTCCTCGGCTACACGACGCTTGAAGATGGCTCTGTCTGGAACACGATGCCGGCGCATGTCCATGATCGCCGCATGGAGGCCTATCTCTACTTCGGCATGGACGAAAAATCGCGAGTGCTGCACCTGATGGGCGAGCCGCAGGAAACCCGCCATCTCTTCATTTCCAACGAGGAAGGCGCGATTTCTCCCCCCTGGTCCATTCATTCGGGCGCTGGCATCGGCTCCTACACGTTCATCTGGGCCATGGCTGGCGACAATGTCGACTATACCGACATGGAGTTCATCCAGCCGGGGGAACTGAAGTGACAAATCCCTTTTCCCTTCAAGGTCATAAGGCCCTTGTCACCGGCGCGAACACCGGGCTTGGACAGGCCATCGCCGTAGGCCTTGCTGCGGCTGGCGCCGAGGTGACTTGCGCGGCGCGGCGCGCGCCTGAGGAAACGCTTGAAATCATCGCAAGAGCCGGCGGGGAAGCCGCTTCGCTTGCTCTGGATTTCGCCGATCCCATGGCCGCACGCGACGTTTTTGCCGGAAAGGGCTACGATATCCTCGTCAACAATGCCGGCATCATTCGCCGCGCCGATGCGGTGGAATTCAGCGAGGCCGACTGGGACGACGTCATGGACGTCAACGTCAAAGCGCTGTTCTTCACCTGCCAGGCATTCGCCAAGGAACTGCTGGCAAAGGGCCGGCCCGGAAAGATCGTCAACATCGCATCGCTGCTTTCCTTCCAGGGGGGCATCCGCGTGCCCTCCTATACGGCGTCCAAGCACGGCGTCTCGGGGCTCACCAAGCTGCTTGCCAACGAGTGGGGCGCGAAGAGCATCAATGTG
The DNA here is from genome assembly GCF_052044795.1 of Ensifer sp. 22521. Lineage (NCBI taxonomy): Bacteria > Pseudomonadati > Pseudomonadota > Alphaproteobacteria > Hyphomicrobiales > Rhizobiaceae > Ensifer > Ensifer sp. 22521. The sequence goes on along the minus strand of NZ_JBQENM010000026.1, from coordinate 1,432 downwards.
AACGCGATCGCGCCCGGCTACATCGAAACCAACAACACCGAAGCGCTGCGCGACGACCCGGATCGCAACAAAGCGATCCTTGATCGCATCCCAGCCAATCGCTGGGGCAGGCCCAAAGACATCGCCGGCGCTGCCGTCTTCCTGTCGTCGGCTGCGGCCGATTACATTCACGGCGCCATTCTCAATGTGGACGGTGGTTGGCTGGCCCGCTGATGGTGATGCCGACCACGAACTCATCATACATGTTATATGATGAGTTCGTGCCAAACCGGCTCATCTCATTCGAAATTTCCATTCTGAAAACACGCAGAGGACTAAAAGAAATGACCCCAAAACAGATCAAGGCCGCGCTTGGATCGGGCCTCCTTTCCTTCCCGGTGACGCACTTCGACAAGGACGGTCGCTTTGCGCCGGAAAGCTACAAGGCGCATGTTGAGTGGCTGGCCGGCTACAAGGCGCCGGTGCTGTTTGCTGCCGGCGGAACCGGCGAGTTCTTCTCGCTGAAACCCGATGAAATCCCCGGCATCGTTGCCGCCGCCAAGGAGGTTGCTGGCGAAACGGCGATCGTTTCCGGCTGCGGCTATGGCACGGAGATGGCGGTCGATATCGCCCGCTCGGTCGAGCGGGTCGGTGCCGATGGCATCCTGCTCCTGCCGCACTACCTGATCGATGCGCCGCAGGAAGGGCTTTACGCCCATGTGAAGAAGATCTGCCAGTCGGTCGGCATCGGTGTCATGGTCTATAACCGTGACAACTCCGTGCTGCAGCCCGACACGCTGGCGCGGCTCTGTGACGAATGCCCAAACCTGATCGGCTTCAAGGATGGCACCGGTGATATCGGCCTCGTGCGCCAGGTCACCGCCAAGATGGGCGACCGGCTGATGTATCTCGGCGGCATGCCGACCGCCGAGCTTTTTGCCGAAGCCTATCTCGGTGCTGGCTTCACCACCTATTCGTCCGCCGTCTTCAACTTCGTTCCGGGTCTTGCCAACGAGTTCTATGCGGCGCTGCGCAGCGGCGACCGCGCCACCTGCGAGCGCATCCTCAACGATTTCTTCTATCCGTTCATGGCCATCCGTAACCGCGGCAAGGGCTATGCCGTTTCGGCGGTCAAGGCGGGCGTGCGCCTGCAGGGGTTCGATGCGGGTCCGGTGCGCAGCCCGCTCAAGGACCTGACGGGGGCCGAAGTCGAGATGCTCGACGCCCTCATCGGCAGTCACAAGCGCAAAGCGTGACGGGCAGGGAGGAGTGGCATGAAGATCACCGCCGTCCGCACGCATCTCCTCGAGCATCGGCTGGCGGTGCCGTTCGAAAGCGCGTCGATGCGCTTTGATCGGCGCGCGCATGTGCTAGTCGAGATCGAATGCGATGACGGGACCGTCGGCTGGGGCGAATGCCTTGGGCCGGCGAGACCCAATGCGGCCGTGGTCGC